>JAISKU010000128.1 GCA_031261245.1 Oscillospiraceae bacterium
TCCTGTACGCCGTGAAATAAGGGGGGAGTGATAAAATGTTCGGATTAAATCAGCCTTTTGACCTCCAGCGCGTACCGTGGAGCCGCCGCCAGTCCATGTTCGTCGTCTATGAGGACTTCGAAAACCATGACCTGTACCTCACGCACGTGCGCACTATGGTGTTTCAGGCCATGCGCAAGAACCTCTTCCGCATACAGCCCGTTCTCGGCGGCAAAATCCTCCCGTACACGTACTTCGCCGACTTCTCGCACGTGCGCATAGACACGGACAGCGGCTCCGCCGAGCTTTGCATGGACGGGATAGACCAGCTCCGCCTGCGCGGCAGCGGAATCGGCCTGCGCCTCACGTGCGACGCGCCCGGCGAGGAGCTTCTCGGCGTCGCCGACAAGGGCGACGGCAGTGTGGAGCTCTCGTTCGGCCTCGCGGGCAAATCCCTCTTCCTGCCGCTAATCGGCGCAATGAAAACTACCGTCGAGTACGGCGAGGACGGCGCGCCCTCGCGCGTCGCGTTCGACTTCTCGCCCGACGAAAACGGCCGCTTTGAGCTCGCGGTGCACGAGTACATGCAAAACCGCGTCCGCGACGCGTACTACCGCCCGTTTGAGGAGCTTCGCCGCGACGCGGAGATCAGCTTTGAGGATTTTACGAAAAATTACCGCCCCGCCGCGCCGGGACTTGAAACGACGGCGCGCTACGCCCAGTACATGATCTGGACGCACATGCAGGGGCGCGAGGGACAGCACGGCCTCTTCCGCCAGCCGATGGTGTACATGCACCGCCTCTGGCTCGCGATGGCGTTCTCGTGGCAGCAGAGCTACAACGCCATGTCCATGCTGAATAACCCCGACGAGGGCTGGCGTCTGCTCACCTCCTTCCTCGATTTTCAGCACGTGTCGGGCCTGCTCCCCGCCGCCGTGAGCTATAACGAGGCGAACACGCACAGCTGCCAGCCCGCGATACAGGGCTTCGCCCTCAGCCACATTCTCGACAACCTCGGCGACGCGCATATCACGCCGGAGCGCGCGGAGGCGGCCTACGCCCCGTTCTGCAAGTGGACGCGCTACTGGCTCGACTACCACGGCACGGGCGTCCCCGACCACCTGCACTACTACAACCTCAACGAATCCGGCTGGGACGACGCGACGGTGTTCCGCAAGGGCACGCCCTGCGCCACGCCGGACATCTACGCGATGGTCTCCCTGCTGTGTGAGCTGTGCGGAAAGCTCGCCGCCGTCACGGGGCGCAAATCCGAAGCCGACGAATGGTACGCGCAGGCGAAACGCCTCGTGGACGTGCTCGTCGCGGAGCACTGGGACGGTGAGAAGTTCATTCCCATCATGACAAAAACCGGCGAAAAGGTCGAGAATATGAGCATCGCGGGCTACCAGCCGATAATCCTCGGCAAGCGCCTCCCGCAGCACATAATCGACAAAATCGCCGAGACCGTCATGCGCGAGGACGAATTTCTTACGGATATCGGCCTCACCGCGGAGAGTCTCAAAAGCCCGGACATAAGCTTCTCCAACCAGTATTTCGTCCTCGGTAAGGTGCTCGCGCCCGTGCAGATGTTCCTCACCGTCGGGCTAAAGCGCGCCGGCAAGGACGCCGAGGCGAAGGAAATCGCCCGCCGCTGGTGCGCGAAAATACGGGAGCGCGGCTTCATCCTCGGCTTCGCGCCGCTCCCGACGGAGGTGGACGGCTCCCCGTACCCCGACCCCGATCTCCCCTCCGCGGGCGACACGTGGACGTGGGCGTCGTGGACGGCCGTGTGCTTCCTGATTCTGTCAACATACGTTCTCAACTCATAAATTTTTACAAGGAGGCGCTTTCAATGGACAAGACACGCATACACATCACCCCGACCGACGCCCTCGCCGACATTGACGAGATTCCCGACGGCAGTGAGCCGCGCTCGCGCTGCAAATACTACGTGGAACCCTACGGAACCTTCGGCATCAACGAGGTGTGCGAGGCGAACTACTACGTCGGCAACCGCGTCCCGTATCACGAGCACAGAACGGGCTTTGAGACGTTCCTCGTGGACGGCGGCGCGATTGAAGTCCTGTCACTGAGCAAAAAAGCCACCGCCAAAAAGGGCGACATCGTACACATCACGCCGTACACGCCCCACTCGATCCACTCCCTCGAGGACAACAGCATCTGGCGCGCGTTCCATCAGGGGCTGTGGCTCACCGACTTCATGATTGATGAGCGCGCGTTCCGCGACCGCCACTGGGACGCGTTCTTTGACCCCGATTTCAAGAGGAAAAACGCCGCGCGCGACACCTCCTCGTGGTTCGACTACGCGCTTCCGGAGTGCCGCGACGTGCCGCCTGACGAGCTGCTCTGCCTGCGCCCGTATGACTTCGCCCTCGCGGAGTACGCTTACGAGGGCGTGACGCTGAAGCTCAAAGTCGGCCGCTGGGAGACGCTCGGCGCGAAAGAGGTCTGGCAGCTTCGCCTCGCCTCCGGCTACAAGCTCTCGTGGGACGAATTCCACCCCTTCCCGCACCTTTACGACGTGTTCTCCGGCTCCGTCAAGGTGACGATCGAGGGGCGGGAGCCGTTCACGGCGAACGCCCGCGACCTCCTCCACGTCCCGAAGTACCTCGGCGGCACGATTGAGACGCTTGAGGAGACCGTCCTGCTCGACATGGGCTGTCAGGGCTACCTCACCCGCTTCATGGAGGAGCTCAACGCCTGCAAGGTGCGTGAGCCCGCGAAGCTCCGCGACGCCGCCGCCGTAAAGGAGATCATGCGCAAGAACGACTACCACGTATTCTTCGGAAGCCTGTAGACAAAAAAACGGGCGGCAATCACTCCGATTGCCGCCCGTCCTATATTCCGCTCATTTTCGCTGCGCGAGCAGGTCCGACATGTCGTACATGCCGGGCTTTTTCACGCCCGCCATGAACTTCGCCGCGCGCACCGCGCCGACCGCGAACACCTCGCGTGAGTACGCCGTGTGCCGTATCTCGATAATCTCGTCCGTCCCCGCGAAAATCACCTCATGGTCGCCCACTATCGTCCCGCCGCGCACGGAGGCTATCCCTATCTCCTCCCTCGGCCGCGCCTCGCGCCTGTCGGCGCGCCCGAACACGAGCTGTGTCCCGTCCGGCTTCGCCTCGCGCAGCGCGTCCGCGAGCATTATCGCCGTCCCCGACGGCGCGTCTACCTTCCGCCTGTGGTGCCGCTCGACAATCTCCGCGTCGTACCCGTCGCCGAGCACCTCGGCCGCCCGCTTTATCAGCTCCGCCACGAGGTTTATCCCCAGCGACATGTTCCCCGCGCGGAAAATCGGCGCCTCGCGCGACGCCGCGCGCACAGCGTCAAGCTGCTCCGCCGTGTGCCCCGTCGTGCACAGCACGAGCGGAATTTTCCGCTTCACAGCGTACCGCAAAAGCGCGTCGAGCGCCGACGGCGACGAGAAATCGACGACAACATCCGCCTCCCCGCCGAACTCCATCGGGTCGAGGTACACGGGGAAATCCCCCGTCTTTACGGCGGCGATATCGACGCCCGCGACCGTCTCGGTCTGCGCGTCCTCCGCGATCATCCGCGCGAGCGTGCGCCCCATGTGTCCGTTCGCGCCGGAGATTACAATCCTTATCCTTTGTGCAGCCATATTCTATATCAGTCCAAGGTTCTTCAGCGCGGTCTTCAGCTTCTCAAGGTTCCCCGGCTCCATGTCGCAAAGCGGAAGCCTCAGCTTCCCGACGTCCTTGCCCATCAGGTTCATCGCCGTCTTGACGGGAATCGGGTTCACCTCGATAAACAGCGCGTCCATCAGCTCGAGGTACATCGACTGCATGGCCGTCGCCCTCTTGAACGCCCCCTCGAGACACGAGTCGGCGATACGCGCCATCGCCTCCGGTATCACGTTCGCCGCGACGGAGATTATCCCCCTCGCGCCGAGCGCCATCATCGCGACCGTCTCGTTGTCGTTCCCGCTCCAGATGTTCAGCTCCTCACCGCACGCGGCGACTGTCTGCGCGATGAGTGAGAAGTTGCTCGAGGCCTCCTTGACCCCGTTGATGTTCGGGTGCGCGGAGAGCGTCTTGTACGTCGCCGCCGTGAACGACATGCCTGTGCGCGACGGCACGTTGTAGAGGATTATCGGTGTCTTCACCCTGTCGGCTATGTACGTGAAATGCTCGATAAGACCCCTCTGCGTCGCCTTGTTGTAGTACGGCGTGACGAGAAGCAGCCCGTCCGCTCCGGATTTCTCCGCCTCGAGCGAGAGCATCAGCGCCGCGTCCGTGTCGTTGCTCCCCGCGCCCGCAATCACCGGCACGCGGTAATTCACGTGCTTCACCGCGAAGTCCACGACGGCGATGTGCTCCTCGAGAGACTGCGTGGACGACTCGCCCGTCGTCCCGCAGACCGTTATGGCGTCCGTGCCGCCCGCGATCTGCTCGTCAATTATGCGCCCGAACGCGTCATAGTCCACGCCCGCGTCGTTGAACGGCGTGACAATCGCGACAGACGAACCCGTAAAAACCGGTATCTTTAACATTATCTTATCTCCTTTATTTTATTTCGCCAGAATATACTCCTCCGCGCACAGCAGCTCCGCGAGCAGCACCGCGCCTCCGGCGGCACCGCGTAGAGTGTTGTGCGAAAGGCTCACAAACTTGTAGTCGTACTGCGTGTCCTCACGCAGCCGCCCGATGGACACCGCCATGCCGCACTCGAGCATCCGGTCGAGCCTCGTCTGCGGCCTGTTCTCCTCCTCGAAGTAGTGGATAAACTGCTCCGGAGCGCTCGGCAGCTTCAGCTTCTGCGGCACGCCCTCAAACGACGCCCACCGCTCCTTTATCTGCTCAATAGACGGCTTTCGCTCAAAGCTCGCAAACACCGCCGCCATGTGTCCGTCGGACACCGGCACGCGTATACACTGCGTCGTTATCGCCGGAGCGCTCGCCGGGACTATCGCGCCGTCCTCCACCTTACCCCACACGCGAAGCGGCTCCCGCTCGGACTTCTCCTCCTCGCCGCCGATAAGCGGAATCACGTTGTCCACCATCTCCGGCCACGTCTCAAACGTCTTTCCCGCGCCCGAGATCGCCTGGTATGTGCAGGCGAGCACGCGCGTCGGGCCGAAATCCAAAAGGGGATGAAGCGCGGGAACATAGCTCTGTATAGAGCAGTTCGACTTCACCGCTATGAATCCGCGCTCCGTCCCCAGCCGTTTTCG
>JAISKU010000154.1 GCA_031261245.1 Oscillospiraceae bacterium
ATCTACTCCCACCACGTCTTTGAGGGACTGTACAAGTGGGAGGACGACGGCACAGGCAACGCCATCATCGTCCCCGGACAGGCGGAGAGCTACGACAAGGTCGAAAACGCCGACGGAACGATCACCTACACGTTCCATCTGCGCCCCGGCATCAAGTGGTCTGACGGAAAGGACGTCACCGCCGGCGACTTTGAGTACAGCCTGCGCCGCCTCGCGAACCCCGACACCGCCGCCGACTACAACTATCTGATTGACGGCATAATCGTCGGCGCCACACAGGCCCTCTCGGGGGAGGCCTCCCCTGAGACAATCGCCGTCAAGGCGATTGACGCCGCGACGCTGGAGATCACGACAGTCGTGGAGACCGCGTATTTCACGGAGCTTCTCGCGTTCCCCGCGCTCTTCCCCGTCCGTCAGGACGTTATCGAGGCCGTCGGCGACCAGTGGACGTTTGAGCCCTCGACATATCTCGGCAACGGCCCGTACAAGATGAGCGCGTGGGAACACAACAGCTACATCAACCTCGTCAAGAACGAAAACTACTACGGGTACAGCGAGCTCGGCCCGGAAAACATCCGCTTCGTGCTCATGGACGACGCCAACGCGATGCTCACCGGCTTCCGCGGCGGCGAGCTCGACTTCATCGAGGACATGCCCGTTGACGAGATTCCCGGCCTGCTCGACAGCGGAGATCTGACCGTCGTCCCGTACATCGGCACCTACTATGTGTCGTTCCAGGTACAGAAGGCCCCGTTTGACAACCCGCTCGTCCGTGAGGCGTTCACCCTCGCGATTGACCGCGACAACATCGTGGACAACATCACCCGCACGGGCCAGCTCCCCGCCTCCGGCTATGTGCCGTCCGGCATCGCCGACGCGAATCCCTCCGGCCCGGACTTCCGCACGAACGGCGGCGACTGGTACAGCGTTAACCCCGCCGACTACGCGGCGAATTGTGAGCGCGCGAGAGAGCTTCTCGCCGAGGCCGGCTATCCCGGCGGCGCGGGCTTCCCGACTGTCGAGTATCTCTACAACACGAGCGCGAACCACGAGGCAATCGGTCTCGCGCTTCAGGCCGACTGGGAGCGCGAGCTCGGCGTCAGCGTGACACTCAGCAATCAGGACTGGGGCGTGTTCCTTGAGACGCGCAAGAACGGCGAGTACCAGATCGCCCGCAACGGTTGGATTGCCGACTTCAACGACCCGATCTCGTTCATCGACATGTGGGTCACGGGCGGCGGCAACAACGACGCGCAGTACAAGAACCCCGCGTTTGACGCGCTCGTCGCGGCCTCCCGTTCAGAGTCCGACCCGGCAAAGCGCATGGCGATTCTCCACGACGCCGAAAAGCTGATGCAGGACGACTTCATGCTCGGCCCGATATACTTCTACACGCAGAAGTACATGCTCAACCCGGCCATCGGCGGCGTGTACTACACCCCGCTCGGCTACTTCCTCTTCGACCACACGTACTACAAATAAAATCCCGCCAAACGCGCAAAAAGCCTGTAATCGTCACGATTACAGGCTTTTTCGCGCAGTCACGCCGCCGCGCGCCGCGCATATATTGTGTTGAGAGGGTGAGCGAATATGGACATGATTATCAAAACTCCGCTCGACGCGGCGATTTCAAAGCTCGGCGTTACGGAGTTCCCCGACGGCTCAAACAACGTGGAATTCAACAGCTGGTACTACGGAAAAGAGGTCTCCGGCCCGGACTATCCGTGGTGCTCCGTGTTCGTGCTGTGGGCGTTTCACGCCTCGGGGCTGCTCACGGAGCTCACCGGCCTGACGCTCGACGACTGCCGCCGCGCCGTCGCGGAGAGCGCGTCGTTCTGGAAGACCCTCGGGCTGGAGCGCGACCGATGGATAACCTCGGAGTACCGCGCGGGCGACGTAGTCGTGTTCGACTGGGACGGACACGGCTCGATCGACCACGTCGGCCTCGCGGAGTCCGTCGTCGGCACGCAGCTTCTCTGCATTGAGGGCAACACCGCCCTCGGCAACGACTCAAACGGCGGCCGCGTCATGCGGCGTGAGCGCCGCGCGTCGCAAATCAACGGCGCGTTTCGACCAAAATACACGGAGGTGAACGACATGACAAGAGCGGAGACTCTCGCGCTCATAAAGGAGACGGTAACGCCGGAGCTCCTCGGGGAGCTGTACAAAAAAATGCTCGCCGCGCAGCACGGCGACGAACATTCCGCTTGGGCGGCCGAGGCCGTCGATTTCGCGAAAAAATCCGGCCTCTTCGCCGGCGACGGCGACGGCAATTTCGAGTGGGAGGAGCCCGTCACGCGCCAGGAGGCGGCGATTCTGTTCCGCCGCTTCGCGCAGCTCGCGGGGCTGCGCCTCGAATCCCGCGACTGATGCGCCGCCGCAAAAGCTCAGTCGAGCTTTTTGCCGCAGTGCGGGCAGTACTCCTTTTTGTCGCCCTCGCCCGCGGAGACCTGCTCCATAAAGCCCGCGCTTATTATGCCCGTCGGCACGGCGACAAGCCCGACGCCGAGCAGCGCGATCGTCGCGCCGAAAAACTTCCCGAGCACCGTTATCGGGAAAATGTCCCCGTACCCCACCGTCGTAAGCGTCGCGACCGCCCACCACAGCCCGGAAAACGCGTTTTTGAATACGCCCGGCTGCGCCTCGTGCTCGACGCTGTACATCAGCACCGACGCGATAAGCGCGAGCAGCATCACCACCGTCACCGAAGACAGCAGCTGCGCCGACCGCTTGCGGAAAACCGCGCCGATGGAGGACATCGCGCTCGTGTACCTGTTGACCTTCAGGATACGAAGCAGCCGCAGCAGCCTCATCATGCGTATCACGCGCAGGTCAAACGGGAAAATAAACGGCAGATAGAACGGCAAAATCGCGATCAGGTCAATAACCGCGGAAAACGACAGCACGTAGCGCAGCCTCGCCCGAGCCGCGCCGAGCCCCGGCCGCGCCAGATCAGACGCCCAGATGCGCGCGACGTACTCCGCGGAGAAAACTGCGACGGACGCCGTCTCGATGACGTGAAAAACCGCCGTCGCCCGCGCGGGCATCCCGCTGAACGTGTCGAGAATGACGAGCACGACGTTAATCACGATGAGGGCAATAATCGCGCCGTCAAATATCTGCGCGACGAGGTCGTTCTCGTCGTCGTCGCGTATCAGGTTGAATACCCCGGCCTTTATCTTTTTGTAAATCGAACCCACCCCATTCCAATTTCCGGAATCTCTCCCTGTATTGTAGTTACTCCCGCCCGCAATGTCAATAAATCTCAAAAATATTCAGACTTCGCGCCGCCCAAAACCCGCTTGACTATCTCGCGCCAAATAATATATAATAAACAAAAATATTACAGTGGGAGAGCGTTTATATGAACGGTTACACCGGAAAATTGCTGTTCGTCAACCTGACGGACAAGACCTGCGAGGTGCGTGAGCTTACGGAAGATCTGGCGAAAAACTTTGTCGGAGGCCCGTCGCTCGGGGCGCGAATCCTCTACGACGAGATGCCGCCGAACACCGACGCGCTCGCGCCGGAGAGCCTGCTCGGGATCATCTCCGGGCCCACCAACGGCACAGGCCCGTTAATGGGCGGACGCTACACCGTCGTGTCGAAGTCGCCCGTCACCGGCGGGTGGAACGACGCGAACTCCGGGGGCAACTTCGGCCCGATTCTGCGGAAATCCGGCTACGACGCGGTGTTTTTCAAGGGCGTCTCGGAAACCCCGGTGTATCTGTTCATCGACAACGGCGAGGTCAGCTTCCGCGACGCGTCACATCTGTGGGGCAAGACGACAATCGAGACGGAAATCGCAATCCGCGCGGAGCTTGACGACCCAAAGGTCGGCATCGCGCTTATCGGCCCCGCGGGAGAGCGCCTGTCAAATATGGCCGCGATTATGAACGACACGCACAGGGCGGCGGGGCGCGGCGGCACGGGCGCGGTCATGGGAAGCAAGCGGCTCAAGGCGCTCGTCTGTCGCGGAGACATAAAAATAGAAGTCCGGGACAAAGCGGAAATCGTCGCCCTCAACAAGGAGACAGTCGAATGGGAAAAAGGCCCCGTCGCGGAGGTCGTAAAGATTTTCAGCGCGTGGGGAACGGGCAGCCTGTACGAAGATTCCACCATTTCAGGGGACGCGGGGATAAAGAACTGGGGCGGCTCCGCAAAAGACCTCACGGACGAGCAAAAGGAAATCCTGACCTCGGCGTCGATGGACAAGATGTACAGGAAAAAGAAATTCGCCTGTAACGCCTGCCCCGTCGGCTGCGGAGCAATCTACGAAATCAAGGACGGCCCGTGGAAACTGGAGGAGACCGGCCGCCCGGAGTATGAGACCTCCAGCAACTTCGGCAGTATGTTGCTCAACGGCGACCCGCAATCCGTCAACTACTGCAATTTCCTCTGCAACGAGTACGGCTACGACGTGATCTCGTTCGGCTCGACCCTCGCGTGGGCGATGGAGTGCTACAACACCGGCCTGTTCACCCTGGAGGAAATGGGCGGCATCGACCTCAAATGGGGCGACCGCGACGCAATAGTGGCGATGAGCGAGGCCATCTGCCGCGCGAGCACGGAAATGGGCAGAGTCCTCGGCGGCGCGACGGTCGCCGCGGCCCGGCACTACAACCGCGGCTTTGAATTTTTAGTCAACGCCTCGGGAATTGAGATACCTCAGCACGACGCCCGCCGCGCGCCGGGGCTCGCGCGAACATACCAGTACGACCCTACGCCGGGCCGCCACGTCAAGGGCGGTCTGGGCTTCACCGACCACGGTGCGGAGCCGCCGGAGCAAAAATACAGCTTCAAGGACACGGGCAGGCGCGATTTGGACGCGGTAATCGACCTTGAAATAACAAACTGCGCCGGATTTTGCCAGCTGTCGGACTTCGGCCTGCCGCCCGGAATAAAGCTGCGGTTCCTCAACGCGCTGACGGACTTCAATTACAGCGAGGAGGACGGGGTGAACCTCGGCCTGCGCCTGTTCACAATGCGCCACGCGTTCAATCTGCGCGAGGGTATGCGCCGCGGGGACTTCAAAATCTCGGACAGAATCGTCGGCAAACCGCCCTTGAAAGAGGGCCCGCTTGAAAACATAACCATCGACAATGAGCAGCTCGCCGACAATTTCTATACCGAGCTCGGCTGGGATTTGGAGACCGCGCTGCCTCCGAAAGAATTCCTCGAAAAGGTCGGCGGTCTTGACTTCGTGCTTCGCGACCTGTACGGTGCGTAAAAAATGAAGGTTTGGGTAAAATTTGTCTGCAAGGACTTGACCGGGGGTCTTGCCAACGGCGAATACAGCGTCCCTGACGGCGCGACGGTGCTCGACGTAATCCGCGCCGCCGAAAAATCCTGCGGCGTGACGCTCCCGCCCGACCGCGACAAAGCTTTTCAGTACATCTTAAACGACAAGGCGGCGCAGGGGTATACTCCTGTGCCGGACGGCGCGAAGCTCTACGTTTTGCACGCCAGACTGGGTGGTTAGTATGGATAACTCCCGATACGACCGCCAGAGTGTTTTCAGCAAAATCGGCGCGGACGGGCAGCTCACGCTGTCGCGTTCGCGCGTCGTCGTCATCGGGGTCGGCGCGCTCGGAACCGTGATAGCCTCCGAGCTCGCGAGAGCCGGAGTGGGCTTCCTGCGGCTTATCGACCGCGACTATGCGGAGCTGACAAACCTTCAGCGCCAGACGCTTTTCGACGAGGCCGACGCGGCGCAGGGCGCGCCGAAAGCGCTCGCCGCGGCCGAACATCTCAAAAAAATAAACTCCGGGATAGAGATTGAGCCCGTTGTCGCCGATTTTAACGTCACGAACGCCGAAAAGCTGATACGCGATGTTGACCTCGTCCTCGACGGGAGCGATAACGCCGCGGCGCGCTATCTCATCAACGACGCTTGCCGTAAACTCGGTAAACCGTGGGTGTACGGCGGCGCAATCGGGAGCACCGGCGCGGTGATGAGCTTTTTACCCGATGGCGCGTGCTTCCGCTGTCTGTTTCCCGCTGCGCAAAATAGCGGCGAATCCTGCGCCACAGTCGGAGTTTTGAACTCGCTGACGGCGATCGCCGCGTCCATGCAGGTCACGGACGCGCTGAAAATTCTGCTGAAATCTCCGGCGCTCGACCGCAGATACCGCGAATTCGATATTTGGAATAACAGCATTGACGCAATAGAGGTTGCACAAAATCCCGATTGTCCGTGTTGCGCGGAGGGACGTTTCGAGTTCCTGAACGCGCCGTTCACGAATAATTCCGTCAGCCTGTGCGGCCGCGACGCGTATCAGGTCGCGGGGAACGGCGCGGTCGATTTGGACGCGCTTGCGGAGAAGCTGCGCGCGGTCGGAACCGTGCGGCACGGCGAGTATACGCTTGTGTTTGAGGGCGCCGCCGCGAACTTCACGCTTTTCCCCGACGGCCGCGCCATAATAAAAAACGTAAAATCCGCGCAGTCCGCCCTGTCACTCTACTCCGAGTACATCGGCGCCTGAATGCGGTACGCAACAAAAAACAAAACCACCCGAAGGTGGTTTTGTTTTTTGGAGCTGAATGTCAGACTCGAACTGACGACCTGCTGATTACAAATCAGCTGCTCTACCAACTGAGCTAATCCAGCGCAGCAATGATTATACCGCGACCCCGC
>JAISKU010000179.1 GCA_031261245.1 Oscillospiraceae bacterium
GGGTTCGTCCAGTCGCCGTAAATGCGCTTGATGGTCGGGGTGCCGTGCACGGCGACCTCCTCCATCACGCTTTTTATGCAGTTGCGCGGCACGTTCTCGGCGTCGATGAGGACGGCGAGACGCAGATTTGTGAGTGTCTGTTCCAAAATATTCTCCTTATATGTTCAGTAATCTTCAATTAGCTCTATTGTATCACGTATTTCCATGTTACACAATAGCATTAATTTTTTACGGTGTGCGATTATTCGACATTTTTTTACAATACTATTGACGCGCGCCCTCAAAATCGCTTATAATCAATAAAATTATATATTTAGGGGGGAAATATTATGGGCGTAGTACCGATAGTTTTAACTATCATCGGATTACTTGCCGGCATCATCGGGTTCTTCGCATTCCTGAGCAAGAGCAATGAGGGCGCGTTCCACGGTTTTCTCGGGTGGCTGTACGGATTTTTGAATTTCAAAAGCCTCCTCGCGGAGACAATTCTGCGCTTCGTCTATGTGGCGCTGGCGGGCGCCGTTACGCTCGGCGCCGTCGGTATGCTTTTCACGGGCGCGAGCTTCGGCACGGCGATTCTCGCTTTCCTCGCCGTCCTGATCGTGGGAAATCTCGTTCTGCGTCTCATCTTTGAGTTCTCGCTCATAACGCTTCTGATTTGCAAAAACACCTCGGAAATCAACGCGAAGCTCGGCCGCGGAGGCGTGGAGCCCGCGCCTGTCGCGCCTGTGGAGAGCGCGCCCGTCGCGCCAGCGGAGCCCGCGCCCGCGCCGGTGCCAGTCGCGCCTGTCGCGCCTGCTCCGGTGCCCGTCGCGCCTACGCCGGCGCCGAGGGTGTGCGTGGCGTGCGGAGCGCCGCTGAGGGACGACGCGCTGTTCTGCCCGGAATGCGGCGCGAGACAGTAGACACACCGGAATATGCGAGAAAGCCCGCGCTTTACGGCGCGGGCTTTTATATGCGCAAAACTATCTCTTGAAATATCCCGCCGTACTTGATATAATACCTCATCAAACCAAAATATACAATCGGAGGTAAAATAATATGGAAGTCAGAAACATTGATTACGGCAAGGGAAAGCTGAAGGCGCGCGTCTTTTTCGCAGCGGAGAGCGGCTTCTCCGTCGCGTCCGTAATCCTCTACGGCGAGAAAGAGGCCATGGTTATCGACACGCAGTGGACGCGCGCGAACGCGTACCGCGTCATCGCGGAGATATGCGAGCTCGGACGTGAGCTGAAAACCATCTTCGTCACGCACGCGCACCCCGACCACTACTTCGGGACGGGCTACTTCGCCGCGGAGTTCCCCGGCGTCACGTGCTACGCGCCGAAGCAGACGTGCGATCTGTACAACACGCAGTTTGACGCGAAGGCCGAGGAGTGGACGGAGCGCATAGGCGCGATGAACGTCTGTACGAAGCACGTCGAGCTGATTCCGCTGCCCGAGGACAACAAGCTGTACATCGAGGGCGAGGAGGTCGTGATCTATCCGTACCAGATGGGCGATCTGAAATACAACTCGCTCGTGTGGATTCCGGCGATTAAGACCGTCTACGGGTCGGACATACTGTTCAACCAGGCGCACCCGTTCACGTGCGAGGTCTCCAAGGCGGAGCGCGCGCTGTGGATGAAGGACATAGAGCTTATCGAGTCGCTGAAGCCCGAGGTGATTATCCCCGGACACGCGAGCGAGGGGACGCTTTTCGACTACTCCGTCACGGATTTCATGCGGGCGTACCTGATTGCCACCGAGGAAGTGCTCGAGACGACGAAAACGCAGAGCGAGTTCTTCCTCGAGATGTGCAAGCGGTTCCCGGACGCGAACCTCGTCATGCTGTCAAACGAGATGAACGCGAGCGTGTTCAAGGGCGGGCGCGAGTGGAACTGGCGCGAGGAGGGCGACGAGATCGACCCGACGAAGGATTAAAAGCCGTCCTTGAGGATTGATGTTTTAGGCGTCGGGTTCGACGACCTGACGGCTTCGGAGGCGGCGTCGGCGGCGGTTTGTCATTTTAGTGGCGGCGCCGCCGCGCCCGCGTATGCCGTGACGCCGAACCCGGAGATAGTGTGGCTAGCGCGGAAAAATTCGGCTCTGCGGGACGCGATATCGGGCGCGGCGCTCGTGCTGCCGGACGGGATAGGGATCGTCTACGGGGCGAGGATACTCGGAACGCCGCTGAAAGAGCGCGTGCCGGGGATTGATTTCGCGGCGGCGCTGCTCGCATCGCTCGCGGAGCGCGGCGGGGGCGTGTACCTGCTCGGCGCGAAGCCGGGCGTCGCGGAGACGGCGGGGGACAAGCTGCGCGAGACGTACCCCGGTCTTGTGATTGCGGGGACGCGCGACGGGTATTTTGAGGACGACGCGGCGGTTATAGCGGAGATTAACGCGAAAGCGCCGGATTTGCTGCTCGTGTGTCTCGGGGCGCCGAAGCAGGAGCTCTGGATTGCGAAGAATATCGCGGGGCTCGCTGTCGGGCTGGCAATCGGGCTCGGCGGGGCGCTTGACGTGTGGGCGGGAACGGTGAAACGCGCGCCGGAGCGGTGGCGGCGGCTCGGCCTCGAGTGGCTGTACAGGCTGCTGCGGGAGCCGAGGCGGATAGGGCGGATGATGAGCCTGCCGAAATTTTTATTTGCGGTGATTTGGAGACGGATACGTGGGTAAACTCATAGTTATCGAGGGGATTGACGGCAGCGGGAAGAGCACGCAGCTCGGGCTTTTGAAGTCAGCGCTGGCGGAGCTCGGCGTCGCGTACAGGTACCTGTCGTTTCCGCGTTACGACAACGAATCGTCGCTTTTTGTGCGGAAATACCTGCGGGGCGAGATGGGGTTTGACCCCGACGCGGTGAACGCCTACGCCGCGTCCACGTTTTTCGCGCTCGACAGGTATCTGTCGTTCCACGACGACTGGGGAGCGTTCTACGGCGGCGGCGGGGTCGTGATTACGGATCGGTACACGACGTCGAACGCGATACATCAGGCGGCGAAGCTCACTCCGGCGGCGCGGCCGGCGTACTGGGAGTGGCTGTACGACTACGAGTTCGCAAAGCTTGGGTTGCCGGAGCCGGACGCGGTGATAATGCTCGATATCCCGGCGGAGCGGTCGGTGGAGCGGCTGCGCGCGCGGGGCGGGGAGTTCGATATTCACGAGAGCGATTTTGACTACCTGTCGCGGTGCGCCGACACGGCGCGCGAGGCGGCGGCGGCGCTCGGCTGGGCGACGGTGGACGCGGACGCGATAACGCGGACGGTACACGACGGGATAATGCGGAAGATTTCGGAGGTGCTGTGACGGAAAAGGCGGCGATGAGGGCGCAGCTTATGGCGCGGGAGGCCGCGCTCGACGCGGAATATCTGGTGCGCAGCGACGCGGGGATCGCGCCGAGGCTGTTCGCGCTGCCGGAGTTTGAGGACGCGCGGACGGTGCTGTTCTTCTACAGTGTGGGTCACGAGCCGGACACGCACCTGCTGATTGAGCGCGCGCTGGAGATCGGCAAGACGGTCGCGCTGCCGGAGTCGCGGGCGAACGGGATAATGGTCGCGCGGAGGATTACAAGTCTCGGGGAGCTTGTCCCGGGGAAGTACGGGATTCCGGCCCCGACGGCGGACATGCCGGAAATTGCGCCGGAGGAGTTCGATTTCGTGGTTGTGCCGGCGCTGGCGTATGATTTGGGGGGCTATCGCCTCGGCCGCGGGGGCGGGTATTACGACAGGTATTTGCCGCAGACGCGCGCGTTCAAATGCGGCGCGGCGCGGGAACGAATGTTTTTCCCGCGCGTTGCACGTGAGGAGCATGATGTGCGCGTGAACTGCGTGGTGACGGAGACGAAGGTGTGGCGCTTCTCACGTCCGAAATCCGAGTGAAGCCCAGCCGAAGGCGGGTTCACGAGGAAGAGGACGAGCGACGAAGCGGGCAAGCCCCGCCGCGCACGGCGAGGCGAGCTTAGCGAAGTCCGCGAGGACTCAGCAGT
>JAISKU010000020.1 GCA_031261245.1 Oscillospiraceae bacterium
TTCGCTTTTATTATATCACTTTTCTTCTCCCGGCGCAACAGCATAAACAGGAACGCCGCGACAAGCACAAACGCCACCACCGTTCCGACGCCGAAAACTCCGGAGCCGAACAGCCTGCCGAGCTGATACACGCACAGCGCCACGATATACGCAAACCCGCACTGATATCCGATCGCAATCCAGAACCATTTCGCGCTGTTCATCTCGCGCCGGATTGCGCCCATCGCCGCAAAGCACGGCGCGCACAGCAGATTGAACACGAGGAACGAGTACGCCGCGAGCGGCGCCATCGCCGCCGAAAGCGCGCTCCACACCTCCGCGCCGTCCTCGGCGACCTCCGCAAAGCCGTAGAGAATCCCGAACGTCCCGACGACGTTTTCCTTTGCAATCAGGCCCGTTATCGCCGCCACGGCGGACTTCCACTCGCCCCAGCCGAGCGGCGAGAATATCCACGCAATCGCCGACCCGACCTTCGCGAGCACGGAATCCGCCATATCGACCATGCCGAACCTCCCGTCCTCAAACCCGAAGCTCGACGCGAACCACACAAAAACCGTCGCGAGCAGTATAATCGTGCCCGCCTTCTTGATAAAGCTCCAGCCGCGCTCCCACATGCTGCGCAGTATGTTCACAACCGTCGGCAGGTGGTACGCCGGAAGCTCCATCACGAACGGCGACACGTCTCCCGCAAAAAGCTTTGTCTTTTTCAGTATAATGCCGGAGCATATTATCGCCGCAATCCCGATGAAGTACGCGCTCGGCGCGACCCACCACGCCCCGCCGAACAGCGCGCCCGCAATCAGCGCGATAATCGGCAGCTTCGCGCTGCACGGGATAAACGTCGTCGTCATTACCGTCATGCGCCTGTCGCGCTCGCCGTCAATCGTCCGCGACGCCATGATTCCCGGCACGCCGCAGCCCGTACCGATGAGAATCGGTATGAACGACTTGCCCGAGAGCCCGAACCGCCGAAAAATCCTGTCCATAATGAACGCGATTCGCGCCATGTAGCCGCACGACTCGAGAAACGCGAGGAAGATAAACAAAATCAGCATCTGCGGCACGAACCCGATAACCGCCCCGACGCCCGCGATAATCCCGTCGAGAACAAGCCCCTGCAACCAGTCCGCGCAGTTAATCGCGGTCAGAAATCCCTCCACGGCCGTCGGCACGATATCGCCGAACAGCGTCTCGTTCGTCCAGTCCGTCACCCACGCCCCGACGGACGTGACCGACACAAAGTACACGATAAACATCACGACGGCGAAAATCGGCAGCGCCGCGAAGCGGTTCGTCACCACGCGGTCAATCTTGTCCGACACGGAAAGTCTGCCGCGGTTCTTGATTTTCACGCAGTCGCGGATTACCGAGTCTATGTACGCGTACCGCGCCGCCGTGTCCGCGCTCTCCGCGTCGTCCTCATCGTCCGGCGTAAAATACTCAAGGTCAATCCGCCTCGGCACGGCGCGCGCCCTCGCCTCGCCCACGGCGAGCTGCGCGGCTTTCAGCACGTCCGTACCCTTCAGCGCGGAGATCATGACCGCCCTGCACCCGAACGCTTCCGAGAGCTTTTCGAGGTCGATGACGTCGCCGTTCTTCTCCACGATGTCGATCATGTTCACCGCAATCACCACGGGAATCCCGAACTCCAAAAGCTGCGTCGTCAGGTACAGGTTCCGCTCAAGATTCGTGCCGTCCACGATGTTCAGTATCGCGTCCGGCCTCTCGTTTTCGAGGTAATTTCGCGCGATGACCTCCTCGGGCGTGTACGGCGACAGCGAGTATATCCCCGGCAGGTCGATAATCTGCACCTCGCGGTGCTGACCCTTCAGGAATCCCTCCTTTTTCTCCACGGTGACGCCCGGCCAGTTTCCGACGAACTGGTTTGACCCGGTAAGCGCGTTAAAAAGCGTCGTCTTGCCGCTGTTCGGATTCCCGGCAAGCGCGATTTTTGTTGCCATCGGTATTCCCCTCTCTAATTAGATATAGCTAACTCCCATGCCAAAAAAATTATTCCACCTCGATAAGCTCCGCGTCCGCGCGGCGCAGGGAAAGCTCGTACCCCCGCACGGTTATCTCGATCGGATCGCCGAGCGGCGCTATCTTGCGGACGGTCAGCTCCGCGCCTCGCGTCACGCCCATGTCCATAATGCGGCGTTTCACCGCGCCGGAGCCCGTGATTTTCGCCACCCGCACGGTGTCCCCCGGCTTTGAAGTCCTCAGTGTCGCCATTTCAACTACCTCACACAAATATTTTACTCGCCATTTCGCGGCTTATCGCAACGCGCGATTCCCTGATGCTCACTATCACGTTTCCGCCGGTCTCCGTTATAACCGTCACGGGGCACCCCGGAACAAACCCGAGGTTTTCGAGAAACTGCCGTGTCTCCGCTCTTCCGCTGATTTTCACTATGGAGTTGGGCTCTCCCGTTCTCACCATCGACAAAGGCATAATCTCCGCTCCCTCCATTCGGTTAGATTTCACTAACATAGGTTAGCATAACCTAACAATATTGTCAAGTGAAATTTCAAAAAAATTTCGGGAGGGTATCTCTACCCTCCCGAACCGTCACGCCTTTCTGTTTTGCCAACTGTTTATCGCGTCCAAATCCCTCACCGGCGTGTGCGCGAACACCTCGTCGCCCTGTATGAAGTCCACCGCGAAACCGACCGTCTCGGCCACTCCGAGCGCGAGCGCCGCCTCGTCCACGTCAAAATACTCGCTGTGCAGATCCGCGCCGGAGCCTATCCCCTCGTTCCCGATGCCGAGGTGAACCATCACGCCCGGGTACAGCTGCGTAAGCAGCGAAAAGCTCTCCGACCCCATAAGCGGTGTCGTCTCCGCGACCGCGTCCTCCCCGAGGTATTTCCGGATCACGCCCCGCGCGAACGCCCCGGCGTCGGCGTTGTTCAGCGTCGGATCACCCGCTCGCATCCCGTTCGTCTCGTACGTGCAGTGGTACGCCGCCGTCACGTTGTCGAGGATCGACGTAAACTCGTCGATGAACGTCTGCCCGACCGCCTTGTTGTAGTATCGCGCCGTCCCGCCGAAGGACACCTCCCCCGGGATCACGTTCCCCCGCTCGCTGCCCTTCAGCGTGCACACGGAGAACGTAAGCTGCTCAAACGGCGAGACGTACCGCACCCGCAGCGCCATAAGCGCGCTGTACACGGCCACGAAGCAGTCCACGGGGTTGTTCGACAGGTCGGGGCGCGAGCCGTGCCCGCCGCGCCCGCGAATTTTCACCGTGAAGCCCGTCGCGCCGGCCATTATCGGCCCCGACGGGGAGAATATCACCCCCGTCGGCAGATCCGGCCGCACGTGTATCCCGTGCGCCGCCGCGACCTTCGTGTCCTGCGCGAGCATGTGGTCGAGCAGGTAGCGGATATTCCCCATGCCCTCCTCGCCGCGCTCGAAGAAGAGTATCACGCGCCCGCGGCCGAGCTCCGCCTCGTTTTCCTT
>JAISKU010000024.1 GCA_031261245.1 Oscillospiraceae bacterium
CCGATTATCCTGAGCTTTTCCGCGGGGTTCCCGAACCACTCCGCCGACGCGATGGCGAGCGCCGCGCGCGTATCGGGCGATATGGCGTAGGGAATGCTGACCTCCGGCGCGCGCTCGCACAGGACGCACGCGGCGCCCCTCTCCACGGCGGCGGCGACGAAGTCGTGCCCGTCGCTCTCAAAGCCGCGCATTGCGATAAAAAGGCAGCCCGGCACGGCGCGGCGCGAATCGTAGCACAGTGCGGATATCTCCAGGTCGGCGTCCGCGAAAAGCCCGGTGATATTGACATTTTTGAGTATTTCCGAAAGCTTCACTGTCTGCCTCCCCTTAATTTTTTGATTGCGTATCTGTTATCGCGTCAGTAGTTGCCCTGCAAGTTCTTATCCACAAGCGTCACCTCGATGACGGCGCCGTAGCCCGCCTCCGTGCCCGCCGCCACGGACTGTATGGACACCTGCGCGCCCTCCGTCGAGGCCGGTACGCCGGAGCTGCGTATGAACAGCCCCGCCGCCTCAAGCGCGGTTTTTGCCTCTCTGTAGGATTTCCCCGTCAGACTCGGCACCGTGACGCTCTCGCCGTCCGGGCGGCTCTCCCCGAGGTACACGATCACCTTTGTCCCGGGCGACACGAGCGCGTTCGGCGACGGCAGCTGATCCGTGACCGTCTCGCCCTCCCCGACGAACCGCACCTTGAGTCCGAGCTTGTCGAGCGCCGCTTCCGCGTCGTCCTTCGTCTTTTCCGCGAGCTTGGGGACGGTGACGTTCAGCTCCTTTGCCTCCTCCTCCGTGTACTGCGGCTTGACGCCGAGATACGGGAGAACCTCCGCCAGTATGTTGCCGACCACCGGAGCCGCCATCTGTCCGCCGGACACGTATATCCCCGTCTGGCTCGCCGGAGCCGGATTGTCGAGCATTAGCAGTATCACTATCTGCGGGTCGTCCATCGGCGCGATACCGCAGAAGGATACGATGTACTCCTTCTCCGCGCCAGGATCCTTTTTCAGCCTTTTCGCGTTCTCGGCAGTCTTTTCCGACGTTCCCGTCTTGCCGCCGACGCGATAGCCCTTGACATACGCGTTGTGTCCCGTGCCCGTGCTCACGACGTCCTCGAGGATAGAGCGCACGATTTCCGAGGTCTCGGCGCTTATCACCTGCCGCACCGCCTGCGGCTGAACGTCGAGCACGACATTCCCGTCGGCGTCCGCCACGCGCTTGACGACGTGCGGCGTGTACAGCTCGCCGCCGTTCACGGCCGCCGAAACTGCGGTCACGAGCTGGATCGGCGTGATTGTAAACGTCTGTCCGAAGCTCGCGGAGGCGAGCTCCGTCTGGTCGAGCGGATTCATAAATTTCTCGTCGGGCCACCACAGGCTGCCCGCCTCGCCCGACAGATCCACGCCCGTCCTGTCGAAAAATCCGAACGCGTCGATGTACTTGTAAAACGTCTCCGCGCCAACGTTTCTGCCGATATTGATCAGCGCGACGTTGCAGGAGTTCTGGATCGCCTGTGTGAGCGTCTGCGTGCCGTGTCCCGCGTGCTTCCAGCAGTGGTAGGGGTTATCCGCCGGTCTGCCGGGTATTCCAGACAGCGAGCCGCCGCAAAAAAATGTCGAATCCGTATTGATAACGCCCTCGTCGAGCGCCATCGCGAGCGTTATTATCTTGAACACAGAGCCCGGCTCATACGTCGCGGTGATGGACTTGTTCTGCCACTGGAGCTCTTGCGAGTCCTTGAGCGTCCAGAGCGTCTCGCCCTCCTTGCTCTCCTTGACCCTGACGCCGATTGCCTCCCGCGCCTCCTCGCTGACGTCGAACGGGGCGTTCAGGTCGTACGTCCCGTACTGGCCGTAGCTCGCCATGGCGAGTATCTCCATATTTTTCGGATTGACCGCGATGCACGCCGCGCCGCCTCGGATACTGAAGTCCGCGATCGCCTGCGCGAGGTGCTTCTCGACGTAATACTCTATCGTCGAGTCTATCGTCAGCGTCACGTCGTCGCCGTTTTCCGCGTCGTAGTAGTTTTCGTAATCGGAAAACAGCAGATCCGTACCGGAGACGTTTTTCAGGCGCACGACGCGCCCGTCCGTGCCCGTCAGATACCTGTCGTACTTCGCCTCAAGCCCCTCAAGACCCGAGTTGTCAACGCCGACGAAGCCGATCACGTTACTCGCGAGCGTCGATTGCGGGTAATACCGCTTCGTGTCCACCGCGAGATACACGCTCTCGAGCTTGTTGTTTGTGATATACGCCCTTACCGAGGCGGCCTCCTCGCCCTCGATTTTCCACTTTATGGGCAGTCCGCGCTCGTTTGACAGCGCGTATTTCGCAATTATGCCCTCCCTGTCAACGCCGAGCAACGCGGACAGCTGCGTCGCGATCTCCTCCGCATTCTCGTCTCTGAGCGTACGCATATACGGATCGATATACACCGTCTCCGTCGTCGCGGAAATCGCGAGCACCTTGCCGTTCGCGTCGTATATCGTGCCGCGCGATGCCTTTATTACCGCGTCACGCGTCTGCTGTCCGATCGCCTTCGCCTCAAGCTCATCATGCTGCACCACCTGGAGGTCGAACAGCCGCGCGCCGAGCGCGCAAAAAGCCGCGACGCCGCAGATAACAATCAGCCAGAAGGTGCGGTTGTGCACCGCCCACGTCGGCTTTTCAGTTATCACCCGTTTTTTCTTCACGCAAGCCGACCCCCTTTTCGCCCTTCTTCGGATTATATGGATATGCTATTTGAAGTATGCCAAAAGGGACGTGATAAACTCCTTTATTCCACCGCCGCTGCGCGCGGTGGCGGGAATTATCGCCTTGTCCTCCGGAACCGCCGATATGACGCGCTCGCTCACGGCCGTCGTCCGCGTCATGCCGAGCTCGTCAATCGCGTAGCGCTCAATCGCGTTCA
>JAISKU010000058.1 GCA_031261245.1 Oscillospiraceae bacterium
TCGCGCCCCCTCGTCAAAATGATTGGAGATGGACAAAATGACAACGGTCACAGACGTATTCGCAATCACAATGGCGCTCATCGACGAGCTGGGAGAGCGCACGGGAGAGCCCGACGCCGTCGAGACGCGCGACTACCAACAGCGCGCCCCGGGGATAATCACGGCGCTGCTCGGGGAGCTGCGCCCGTACTCCGCCGGATACTCGCCGAGCCCCGGCGCGCGCGCCGCGCTCCCCGCGATTACCGGCCTCGGGGACGAGGTGCCGCTCGACGATTTCCTGTGCAGGACGGTACTGCCGTGCGCGCTCGCCTCGCGACTTCTGCTCGACGAGAATCCGTCCGTCGCGGCGTTCTATGAGCGGCGCTATATGGAGCTTCTCCGCTACGGCGCGGCTCCGGCGGGCTCGTCGGAGCCGATACGCGACCTCTACGGCGGGGTGGGCGTATGTCAGTAGTCGTCGCGAGCTCGGGTGAGAGCGTCTACAAGATCTCAAAATGGCTCGGCATCAACGAAAACCCCGACGGCGACACGGAGCTGCGCGCCGGTGAGGCCGCCGTGATGGAGAATTTCCGCATAACCCCGGACTGGAGCCTCCAGCTGCGCCCCGGCTACCGCGTGATCGCCGAAAAGACGTGGGGCGGCGAGGTGCGCGGCGCGTGGCACGGCAGGGTCGGCGACTCCGAGAGGACGGTGTTCGCGTCCGGCGGCGCGCTGTACGCGCTCGACCTGGAGTCCGGCGGCGCGACGCCGATTCTCGCCTCCGGCGTCGCGTTCACGGACGACGAGACGCGCTTTTTCGGCTTCGGCGGCAGACTTTATATCCAGAACGGGCACGAGTACCTCGAGTGGGACGGCGACGCGCCCGCGTCGCCCGTCGCGGGGTACCGACCGCTCGTCGTCGTCGCCTCGCCGCCCTCTGGCGGCGGCACGGAGCTTGAGCGCGTGAACATGCTCACGGCGCAGCGCCGCGTGTGGTTCTCCCCCGACGGCACTGCAAAGACGTTCCGCCTCCCGGAGGGCGACCTCGCCGCCATCGACTACGTAAAGCTCCGCGCGACGGGCGCCGCGATAACCGCCTTCACCGCCGACCTCACGAGCGGCACGGTCACGTTCACTACCGCCCCCGCCGCGGGGACGAGCAGCCTTGAGATCGGCTACACGCACAGCGCATCAATGCGCACCGAGGTGGAGGGCATGAGGTTTTCGGAGATTTTCAACGGCTCCTCGGACAACCGCGTGTTCCTGTACGGCGACGGGACGAACAGGGCGCTGTACTCCGGCCTCGACTACGACGGCGCGGAGCGCGCGGACTACTTCCCCGACCTCAACGTCCTCGACATCGGCGCGTCGAACACCCCGATAACCGCGCTTATCCGCCACTACTCGCGCCTTGCGGTGTTCAAATCGGACAGCGCGTACTCCGTGTCCTACGGCGCGATAACGCTCCCCGACGGGCGCACGACGGCCGCGTTCTACTACACGCCCTCCAACCGCTCCGTCGGGAATGAGGCTCCCGGTGAGGCGCTACTCGCGCTCAACAGCCCGCGCACGCTCTCCGGCGGCTCGGTGATAGAGTGGCGCAACTACGGCAGCTACGCCGCGAACCTCACGAGCGATGAGCGCCAGGCGAAGATCATAAGCTCCCGCGCGTCCTCGACGCTCGGCGGGCTGGATCTGACGGCCGCGCGCACGTTCTTTGACCGCGAGGCACAGGAGTATTACGTGTTCTCAAACGGCACGGCCGTCGTGAACGGCGTCGCGACGGACACGTGGTACGTCTACCGCGATTTCGCGTTCAAGCGCCTGTTTCTCGCAGGGGGCGAGCTGTACGGCTTCACGGAGGACGACGAGATCGCCCACCTCTCCCGCCGGTATCAGAACGACGGCGGGCGCGACATCCACGCGGTGTGGCGCTCCGGCTCACTGTCCTTCGGGCGCGACTGGCGGCGCAAATACTCCGGCCGCGTGTTCGTGACGCTCAAGCCGGAGCCGCGCAGCCACCTGCGCGTGTCCGTCCGCACGAACAGATCCGGCGGCGCGGAGGAGCGCGCGATCGCCTCCGGTCTTGTCGGCTTCAGTGACGCGTCGTTCGCGCACTGGAGCTTCGGGACGAACAGACAGCCGCAGACGAAGCGGCTGAAAATCCGGGCGAAGAAATTCGCCTACCTGCAGCTCGTGTTTGAGAGCCGCGCCGACTGGAACACGGCCACCGTGCTCGCGGCCGACGTGCGCCTGCGCTACGCGGGCGAGGTGAGATAAGGAGGAATCAAAATGTCAATCAGACAGCTTACGCAGAGCATGGACATCGTATCCGCGCTCGACGATGAGCCGAACGACGAGGGCGGTCTGTCCTCATCGGATCTCAAGGCGAAATTCGACGAGGGCGGGAACATAATCAAGTCCTTCATCAACGGTATGCTCATTCCCGACATCAATGAGCGCATACAGGACGAGGTGAACTCCGTCACCCTCGAAAGCGGCAACATGCCGACGGGCGGCGTCTCGGG
>JAISKU010000089.1 GCA_031261245.1 Oscillospiraceae bacterium
TCGATGACGCTCGACGGTTACGGTGTGGAGCAGATAGCGACCGCGCTCACGGATGACCGCATACTAACGCCTATGAACTATTGGCGGAGCAAAGGACTTAAACGCGGCGGCAAGAAGAACACCAAAACGCCTACCTATTGGCGCGTGTCAACGATTGTCAAAATCCTTTCCTTGCAGGAATACTGCGGCGACATCGTGAACTTCAAAACGTACAGTAAATCCTACAAGAACAAAAAGCGCATACCGAACACCGAGGAAAATATGGCGATATTCCGCGACGTGAACGAACCCGTAGTTGAGCGCGCGGAGTGGGAAAAGGTCAAGGCGAAACGCGGTACGACGCGCAAGCGTCAGGCAAAGGACGGGAACAAAAGCATATTCTCGGGTTTCCTCGTCTGCGCGGACTGCGGCGGCAATCTCAATTACCACTTCAATCAGAAAAATCCCGACATTAAGTATTTCAACTGCGCTAACAACAACAATCACGGCGATTGTCCGACAAACCACTACATACGCCTTGACTTCCTTGAAATGGTCGTACTCGCTGAAATACGCCGCCTGACGGCGTTTGCGCGCGACTATGAGGATAACTTCGCGGTGGCGGTTATGGGACATTCTACGAAAGTTGTTGAACTCGAATACGAGCGAAAGCAACGCGAGTTGAAATCCCTGCTGACGCGCGACGGCGAACTTGACGCGCTGTTTGAGCGCATTTACGAGGATAACCTCAACGGCAAGCTGACCGATGAGCGTTATGCAAAAATGGCGAAACGGTATGAAACGGAGCAAACGACGATTGCCGAGCGCGTGAAAATCCTCAAAGCGGAACTTCGGAAAGCGGACACGCGAATGATGTCCTCGGAAATGTTTGTGTCAACCGTGCGCCGTTACGCCGACGCGAAAACGCTGACGCAGAGAATGATTAGCGAGTTGATTGACCGCATTGAGGTGTTCCAAGCGGAAAAGGTTGACGGCGAACACAAACAGCGTTTGCGGATACACTACAACGGCGTGGGCGTGTTCGATATTCCCGACGCGCTGAAACTTCCCGAAACGGAAGTCCGCGTACAAACGAGAAAAGGCGTAGCAATTTGCTACACCCCCGAAAAACAAATAGCGTCCTGACGGGAATTGGGATAGTACAATCTCAATTCCCACAGGAACACTCGAACTGGAGCGGATGAAGGGAATCGAACCCTCGTGTTCAGCTTGGGAAGCTGACATTCTGCCATTGAACTACACCCGCATTTCGGGAAATCCACTGCCGTGTATTATAGCATATACCCGGCCTCTTTCGCAAGAGGAAATTCGCATAATGTCGGAATTTTTACAAAGATTTTTACAGCGTAACGCAAAAAGGCGCGGATTCATATCCGGCCTTTTTGCGTTAAGGAGGCTTTAATTATCTCATACCTTTGACGGCTTTGGGGTATCCGCCCATTCGCACAGCCGCCAGATACTGAATCTCTCAATAATTGCCACGATAGAACCATACTATCAATCCGTAATATTCATAATGAAAACTGCGTAATATATTATAATAAAAAAGAGGGGTAGTAACCCCTCTTTTTTATATTTTTATCACTTTTTATATACGGCTGATTTGGTGAATGATCTGAGTAGAACAACAAGCATTGTCTCTTCAGTCACCATACCAGTTGCATTGAACTTACCCTTATCACCAGTACCAGACATTATTCCATTGCTATAGCAGTAGTTGACTGCCTCTTTGTATTTCTCATCGACATCAGTAAATTTTCCATCGATAATCTTCTTAGAATCTAACTTTGCAAACTTGCGTGCATTCATAATATATAATGCTAATTCTTGACGAGTAACAATTCTGTCTGAATCGAATTTTGATCCAGCCTTTAAGTTATGATACTCGGGAGTTTTATTACCGAATCTGTCTGTGAACGGCCCTTCATCAAAACTTCCAGGAGCAATATCCATGATCCCGGTTACAGCTAAGTCTACAGGTGCCGTAGAATGAACATCTGTAAGCTTACCATATTCATCAAGTAATCTAAGTTCTTTAGAACCGCCATACTCATTATTGCCGGCTTTTACTCGATACACATTTGCGATCCCCTCTCCACCACTTCCACCTTCATCCACTATCATTACATAAAGAAGAATATTTGCAAGTCGTTCGCGACTAACTGGAGTTTGAAAATCATTCAATGCGAACTTGGAAGCACCTGTTTTATACCAATTTAATGTACCAACAACTTTTGTAACATTACGTGCATCTGGATATGCAGATGTGCCAGCATATACAGTACGTTCTTTGAAGAATTTTAATGCCCATGATGATACATTTTTATCAGCAAAAGATGTATCTTCTGTAATCTTCCATACTGCTGCGAGATCAGCATCCACGATAAAATCAAATGCCGCCGCTGGTATCATACAAATAGACACCATCGTTACGATAACAAGTATAGCTGCTATAAATTTTTTCATGTTATTTGTCTCCTTTTTATTTTTGTTCAGTGGTTCCGCTAAAATGGGTAAGACGGTCGCTGGAGCTTCTAATTTTACGATGTTCTATGGTATCCCCATCTTATCTCTGCCTGTTCCCGCGCTTGCCAAACAGCACCGCAAACGCCGCTGCGGCGGACGCGAGGAAGGCTGCGAGCATGAACGCAACGGACGCGTCTCCCGTTTCCGGGGCAAAACCCGCGGCGGCAAGCGGAACCTCTTCGTCGTCTATGTCTACGATTTCTACATCATCATCTGGCGGCGGGGTCGGCGTCTGAATCGGCTCCGAATCGGACGTCTCCTCAGGCTCAACCTCCGGTGTGGACGTCGTGGTCGGTATGAATTGTGGAATCAGCCTGAAATTAGCCGTCACAACGACATTCGCCTCGGGCATTACAAACGTGCCGTTCGTTATCGCCGTGCCCTCATTGTCGATTTCCCAGCTCACAAACTCATATCCGCTGTTTGCCGTCGCGAACAGCCGAACCGTGGTGCCCGCAGACGCGCTAACCGCGTCCGCTGACGCAATGCCGGAGCCCACGGGCGACACGCGCACCGTTATGGTGTACACCGGTTTGCTCTCCCATTGCGCTGTGAGCGTCACGGAGGCTATGGCGTCATTGTTGCCCGTCAAATATGAATATGTGTGCTCGGATGATACCGAGAAGCCGCTGCCGTCGGGGCTGATGTTCCAGCCCGTGAAATTGAATCCCTCTCTTGTCGGCTCTTCGGGCAGCAGATCGCCGTCGCCCCAGCGCACGCCTGTTTTGTCGGCAATCTCAGAGGGCGTACCGCCGTTCGTATCATACTTAACGGTATATGCGTTCTCCGTCCACTGCGCATACAGGGTTTGGGGCTCCGTGCCGATTTGGAATTGCACGCCGGAGCTGTACGCCGCACCCGTACCGTCACGCGCGGTGTTCCATCCGCTGAACGTATAGCCCGTCCGCAGAGGATTACTGAACACTGTCGCGGCGGGCAGCTGCAACGACGTGTTTACGACAAAGTTGTTCGTGACGGTCTCGAAGTCGCCGAAGTTTGCGTCAAAGGTGAGCGTCGTCGTCTGCTCCGCCGTGAACGCGGGGTACAGATTGACATCGCCCTTTATCGTGAGGATGCTGCCGGGATAGTAGACGACGCCCTCGCCCTTGCTGTTATCGCGCCAGCCTATAAACGTCTGCCCCTCGGACACGACGATTCCGCCCTGCCCGAGTACGCGCGCCTTTGTGTTCAGGCTGTACAACATGCTCTCTGTCGGCGCGCCGTCGCCGTGGTAGGTGATTCTGAAGCCCTCGGCCTTCCAGCGGGCGTAGAGATTCAGGTTGTTCCACACGAGAAAATCAAACTTAAAGGCCTGCTTTGCGGACAGCCCCGACGGGAAGTAATCCCACCCGTCGAACCAGCCCTTGTTCTCCACAAAAAGTCCGTTAGTGTAGTGCTTGCCGTTGATATAGACACTGTCAAGTCTCACGGTGCCGCCGCGCAGAAGCCCCTGGCGGTATGGCGTGCCTTCCAGCGGCTGACCGTTGCTGTCAACGAAGTTGGCGTAGATTTCCGTCGGCTCCCACTTGGCAAACACGGTCTGGTTGAACGCCCCCATATTGCCGTTGAAGTCAAACGGCTTTATGCAGTTCGCGTCAACATACCAGCCGCCGAACGCGTAGTCCTGCGTATCGGGTACAACTACGTCCAAGCCCAAGCCCGCGAGCGAGCGCCCGTACATAATATCGGTGCGTGTCGCGACTTGCTCGCCGTGACCCTGCATGTTGTAGGTGAAATTATACCTGTTGCGCATGTAGTAGAAATTCTTTATGTTTCCGGTTTGCGTGTCGGGGTTCACAACTGTGACGCCATTGATGTTTTTGGGATTCAGACTGCCGCTGCTGGCGGTAAAGGTCTGGGAATATTCGCCGCTTAATACGTAGTATGCGCCATTATACAAAACCCCGCCCGTCTCCTCGGGAAGCCGCTCGAAATAGTAATTGACCTGATAGTCGCCGGAGCCGGATTCCCAGCTCGCGGTAAAGGTGATCGTATCGCCGTCTTTCGGCAGCATATCCTGCGTTACCGACAGCCTGTGAGTCGCAAGATTAACATTTGCTTCATTTGGTGTGCTCCACCCGGCAAAGCTGCTGTTGGCAATAGTCCAGTTTTGCGTGAGGGCGTTGGATCTTGTTTCCCTTCTATGCGTAAACTCGGTGTTCGCGCTGCTCGGCCACAAATTGATGATGTCCTGCTGATATTTTACGTTAAATGAATACCGGGTGCTTTCTGTTACGCCGTAACCCTGTTCGCCTATAGCTACATCGGGATTACTTCTGAAAGCCATTTTTGCATATTTATAGCGATTATTCGTTTCTTCAACACCGGGCTTCAGGTCGAAAGCAAAAGTATACACTTTCAGCGTGCAATACACGTTGACGATTGTGCTGCCCGTGCCGGAGATTATTGTGGGCTCACTGTACTGGAATTGCGCGTAGCGCATGGGGTCGTTTATGTCCGTAAACGTGGTGTACGCGGGTATGGTGGTAATTGCCACCGTAGTTCCCGCCGTGCCGCTTATGGACTCCGGGGAATACCCGAAATTGTAGTGATTTGTGTTGCCCGGCGTGGGCACAAAATCAACGCCCATATTCGGCTTCTCGACCCAATATACGACCTTGTACGGCGTCCTGTCCGCAACCCCCGTCCAGTTTGAGTAGAGGACGATATTTTCGGTTATTATGGTATCCGTGGCGACCGCGCTCGTGCCGTCCGCAGAATCCGACCAGAAATCAAAGTCATAACCCGCCCGGGTCGGGGGATATATCGCCTCGTCGCCCGCTACGCTCTCAAGGGCGGCTCCTACCGTCGTGCCGATTTGTACCGGTATCGGAAAAAGCTGCGAACCGCTTGACACGAAGTAGACGTACACGCGATCCTTGAGCATGGGCACGAGCAGTATATCCGAGGACACCGGCGTGTTGAAATCGTAAATCTCGCCACCCCACAGCCACTCATTTTCAAAGCCGTTCGGAGTGGGGTCGGCGTAGGTAAACCCGGCGATTTCGTAGTCCAACGGCGCCGCCGCCGTCTCTCCCGCGACGACTTGCCGCGAAAGGAAGATTTTCTGTCCGTCGCCGTTCAGGAATTGGACAAGATACTCGGGCTCTCCCTCCGCGTGTGCCACAAGCGTTCCCAGGGAGAATAGCGATAGAGTCATAAATGTCGCGATTAACAGCGCTGTCAGACGGTGGGTAAGATTCCTTTTCATAAAAAGCACCTCAATCCAAATTTTGTGTTACATATTTTTGTTACACTGTCGAGTATATCGTAGATTATAACTCTAAAATTTGTAATGTCAATATAAAAAGCGAAAACATTCTCGTAACAAATTCACCAAATATTTTGGCTTTTATTGTCGATATTGCACAAAGCGCAGGGCAACCTCCCGGTTGCCCTGCGCTTTGTATAATTTTTTGCCGCCAATGCCATTGTGGTGGACGATAACGGACTTGAACCGCTGACCCTCCGCACGTCAAGCGGATGCTCTACCAACTGAGCTAATCGTCCATATCAGCGTGTGATACTTTACACCGAAGAGCGCCTTTTGTCAACCCTTTTTTCACAAGTTTAGCGCAAAACCAACGCCGCGCCCGTGGGCGCGGCGTATTGCTCTATTGCTGTTCCTCTTCCTCGTCCTCTTCGTCCTCAAATACGAATTCGAGTTTCTCCCCGCACTTGGGGCAGGTTGTCTCCCCTCCAGCGAGAGCCGCCTCCTCTATCACGATCTCCTCGCCGCAGCTCGGGCAGTCCACCTCGTACACGAGCTCACTCTCCTCGCCGCAGCCCTCACAGCCGCAGTCGCACTCCTCGTCATCATCGTCGTCGGAAAGCTCATCGTCGTCCTCCGAATCGTCCCCGAAGATGACCTCCTCGATATCCTCGAGGTCCTCGCTGAGCGCGTCAATCTCCTCGCCGAGGTCGAGCGCGTTTTCTCCGAGCGCGTCAACCTCCGCCGCAATCTCCTCCAAAGCGTCGATAATCGCGATAAGAATCTTGCCCTCCTTTGTCTCACTCTCCAGACCGAGACCCTCGGCAAGCCCCTTAATATAGGCAACCTTTTCAGTAACTGACATTATTTATTCCTCCAAATTATTATCGTCACGGGATTTTCAGCCCTTTGCGCGCTCCAAATACTCGCCCGTGCGGGTGTCTATCCTGATTCTCTCGCCCTCCTCTATGAAGAGCGGAACCTTTACCTCCGCGCCTGTCTCCACGGTCGCGGGCTTCGTGACGTTTGTCGCCGTGTTTCCCGCAAAGCCGGGATCCGTCTGCATAATCGTCAGCTCGACGAAATTCGGCGGCTCCACAAGGAACACCTTTCCCTTGAACGCCGAAACCGTACACAGCATCTCCTCCTTGACGAAGCGGAAGCTGTCGCCGAGGATACTCTTGTCGATCGGCTCAAGCTCATACGTCTCCGTGTCCATGAAGTAGTACAAATCGCCGTCGTTATAGCTGTACTGCATGTCGCGGCGGTCAACAAACGCGTTCTCGAACTTGTCCGTGGGGTTGAACGACGTCTCCACCACCGCCCCTGTTATCACGTTTTTCACTTTTGTGCGGACGAACGCCGCACCCTTGCCCGGCTTCACATGCTGAAACTCAATGACCTGCATAACCTTGCCGTCCATCTCAAATGTGACGCCGTTTCTAAATTCACTCGCGGATATCATACGCGCTTCCTCCTCGTTATTATCAGCAGTTAATTCTACTATATGTCGCTGTATATTGCAAGAAATATTTTTTTATAATCTTCGCGAGAAGTCCAACTTGTTGACCGCGCCTTCAATCAGGCGCACATCCTCCGTTAAATGCGCTGCCATGCGCTTTACCATCGTATCAGTAATATCAAAATGCACTCTCGCGGCCTTATGCCGTATAATGCCCGCGCGGGCCTCAAAATCCGGAGTCTGTATGTCAGCAAAAATTGCCTTTTCAAAACGCGATTTCAGTCCGTCGTATAGGTGTTCCAGTCCACGCGTTTCCTCGCTGCCGGATATCACTATCTGCTTTCCGGCAGTATACATGGCGTCGAATATCCGGAGAAACTCCTCCTGCGTCGCCGGTTTGCCGCAGAGGACGTGGACGTCGTCAACGAGCAAAACGTCGCAGCTGCGGTACTTATCGTGTAACTCCGCCATATTGTCCCTCCGAATACACGATAGCACCTCTTCTGTCAGCTCTCCCGCCGTCACGTGGCATATTTTGAACTCGGGGTGCTTTTTCTCAATTTCGTGTTGTATGGCAAACAACAGGTGTGTTTTCCCAAGACCGCTCGCGCTGTAAATAAACAGTGGGTTGTAATCTTCGGAGGGATTCGCCGCAACACGGAGCGCGATGGCGTGCGCAAGCCGGTTGCCACGCCCCACAATAAAGCTATCGAAAGTATAATCAGTCGGCGTGTATCCTACCCGCATCATCAATCGCCCTTCCTTTTCACCGGATCGGCGTGGATTGTCGCCTCGCAGTGGAATTTCTCCCGCAGGCGCGCCTCTATCCCGTCCACGAGCTCGTGCGCCGCGACAAACTCCATCTCCTCCGACACCTCGGCGTGCAGCGAGATGACGCTTCGCCCCACGCCGTAGTTGTGCACGAGCAGGTCGTGTATCCCCAGAATCCCGTCAAAGGACATTACCGTCTCCTCAACCTCGCGCACGAGCCTTGAGTCCGGCGCGGAGCCGAGAAGCGGCGTCAGGCACTCCCCCGCCGCGCGTATGCCCGTGTACAGCACGAACAGCGCGACGAGCAGACCGATATACGCGTCGATGTTCACTCCGAAAACGAGGAATATCCCGCCGCCGAGCATGACCGACAGCGTCGATATCACGTCCATGCGCGAGTCCGCCGCGACCGCCCTCAGCGTCCCGGAGCCGATTATTTTCCCGATTTTGCGGTAAAACACACCGAGCCACAGCTTCGCAATGACCGATACGGCGAGGATCGTCATCGACAGCACCCCGACCTCGAGCTCCGCGTCCTTTCCGATTTTGCCGACGGCGCTCTGCGCGAGCTCAAACCCGGCAAAAATTATGAGTATCGACACGACGAGCGTCGCGACGTACTCCGCCCTGCCGTGTCCGAACGGGTGCTCCGTGTCCGCCGGCGAGCCCGCGATGCGAAAGCCCGCGAGCGTGACGATTGAGGACATGCAGTCGGACAGGTTGTTAAACGCGTCGGCCATGACGGAAATCGAGCCGGAGATTATACCTATAAACAGCTTCAACGCGAACAGCAGCAGATTTACAACAACTCCCGTAACGCCGGAGAGCGCGCCAAATGCGCGGCGCGCCTCGGGATTTTCCGCGCCGCCCTTTTTCCCCACAAAAAGCTTTATCAGCAGCTTCGTCAAAGCTCGAGCAGCTCCTTGGGAAGCTCCGTTATGTCCTCGCAGCCCGTCTGTGTTATGTAAATCACGTCCTCGATGCGCACACCGAACCGCCCGGGCAGATATATCCCCGGCTCGGCGGAGATGACCGCGCCCGCCGGAAGCGTCCCCTCGAACGTCGGCGACGCCGTCGGCGCCTCGTGCACCTCGAGGCCGAGACCGTGGCCGAAGCCGTGGCCGAAGTACTCCCCGTACCCCGCGTCCGCTATCACGCGCGCGCCCGCGGCGTGTACATCGCGTCCACGCACTCCGGCACGCGCGGCGGCTATCCCCGCGAGCTGCGCGCACAGCACCGTGTCGTACACCTTTTTCATCTCGTCCGTCGCGCGGCCGACGCAGAGCGTCCTCGTCGTGTCGCTGCACCAGCCGTCTTTTTTCACGCCGAAGTCTATCGTAAGAAATCCCGGGCGGATTTTCCTGTCCATCGGGACGCCGTGCGGCATACTGGAGCGCTCTCCCGACACGACGATCGGATCAAAGGACGTGTCGTCCGCGCCGTTTTTCAAAAACGCGCGCACGAGCTCGTTCGCGAGCTCGCGCTCCGTGATGCTCTCCGACACCATCGGCAGAATGTCGAGAAAGGACTTCTCCGATATGCGCTGCGCCACGATCATTTTGTCGAGCTCCCCGCGCGATTTTACGGCGCGCGCGTCGGTCAGCAGCTGCTGCGACGGCGTTAGCGCGGCGGTGAACTTCTCGCTCCACCCGGCGTACTCCTTGTACGTCACCGCCTCCTCCTCGAACCCGAGGCTCTTGATCCCCTGCTCGGCGCAGACGGCGTTCACGAGTTTCGCGTACGTGTTCTCGCTGTCGATCTGCCGCACAGCGGCTCCCTTGACGGCGTTCGACGCCGCCTCAAAGTAGCGCGAATCCGTGAAAAACCACGCCTTGCCCGGCGCGATTATCACAATACCCGCCGAGGACGGGAACCCCGTCGCGTAGTGCCGGTTCACGGGCGACGTGACCATCAGCGCGTCGATCTCCGCGTCCCTCACGGCGTTTTGCAGCTTTACCAGATTGTTCATAATGTCCTCCCCCATATTCTGAACGGCGTTTCAAGACCGTATCGTATTGCCAGAAAGATGTTTGAGAGCCTTATCGGCTTCACTAAAATCGAACTCACTCCCGCGAGGTTCGCCGCGAGCGTGTCCGTGTAAATCTGATCCCCGACGAGCGCCGTTTTCGCGGCGGGCGTTCTCAGTTCCGTCATGACCTCGCGCGGTTTTCTCGGGAACGGTTTTTTCGCCCTGTTTACATACGGTATGCCGAGCGCCCGGGAATATTCCGCCACGCGCCCGCTCCTGCGGCTGTTTGAGACTATGTAGAGCGCCGTGCCCGAAGCCGCGAGCGCGCGCGCCCACTCGAGCACTTCTCGCGACGGCTCCGTCTGTCCGTAGGGCGCGATCGTGTTGTCGAGGTCGAGCAGCAGCAGCTCTATCCCCGCGCCGCGCAGGAATTTCGGAGAGATGTCCGTCAGCGCGCGGAATTTATATTTCGGAAACGGCGAAAAGCTCATAACAGCCTACCTTCAAACATAATAATCAGCATACGGTAAAATGGGGGAAGCTATGAAAATTTACATCGCCGTGCCGAACGGGTACGCGCCCGCGCTCCCCGTGGAGCTGACGCCGGCGCGGATAATTTACCGCGTGCGCGGCGCGCGCCTGTACTCGGCGCGCGGTAACAGAGCCACGCGCGGCGGCGTCATGGTGATTGGCGCGTCGGGCTACACCGGCGGCGCTCCGTCCTCGGCGCTCATCGGGGAGATAGTGTCAGAGGTTGCCGCGCGCGATTACGAGGGCGTCGTGCTCGACGCCGGGGACGCGGCCTCGCCGCTTCAAATCGCGCTGGCGAACGAGCTTACGGCGGCAATCGCGCCAAAGCGTCTCTTCGTCCCGGAGCCTATCGGCAGAGCCGTCGCCGACGCCGGCGTGCTCATTCAGACGGCGCTGTCCGGCGGCTCGCTCGAGCGCCACCTGGCGGGCGCACTCGAGCACTTCGGCCCGCGCGTCGCGCTCGAGTGCGACAGGATTCGCATGGATTTCACGCTTCCCGCCTACGGCGGTGCGGGCGCGGAGCTAAGTGCGGAGGCGCTCGAGGAGCTGCTGCGGACACACTCACCGGGCGTGTTCCGCTCCGACGCGCTGTGCGTGAATTACTTCACCTACCGCGACGGCGCAAAAGCGCACATCGTGCTCTTTGACGACGTTTTGAGTATCCGCCGCAAGCTCGAGCTCGCGGAAGCCCTCGGCATCGGCGCCGCCTTTCTATTTTATCCTCACGTGTCGGATTTGTTATCCGAATTGTGATTTTTTACCGCGTCCCAGTATTTTTTCGCGGCCTGCTCCGTCTTATTGTCGCCGAATTCGTAGTATTTCGCGCCCTTTAGCACGTCCGGCAGATACTGCTGCACGACGTAGCTGTTCGGAAAGCTGTGCGGGTACAAATATCCCTGCTCGCGCTCAAACCCCGCGCCGTCGGCGTGGACGTTTTGCAGCTCGCGCGGGATATTTCCGATTTTCCCGGCGCGCACATCGTCGAGCGCCGCGTCAATCGCGAGCGCGGAGTTGGATTTCGGCGCGGTCGTGAGCAGTATCACCGCGTCCGACAGCGGCAGCCGCGCCTCCGGCAGACCGAGCTGCACCGCCGCGTCCACGCACGCCTTTACAATCGGAATCGCGAGCGGGTACGCCGGGCCGATATCCTCGCACGCCGCGCAGAGAATCCGCCTGCACGGCGAGAGAATGTCCCCCGCCTCGAGCAGCCGCGCGAGGTAGTGCAGCGCCGCGTCCGTGTCAGAGCCGCGAATCGACTTGTGCAGAGCCGAGAGTATGTCGTAGTGGTCGTCCCCGTCGCGGTCGTAGCGCATCGCGCTCCTCTGCGACACGGCGAGCGCGTCGTCGAGCGTCACCGATATCTTCCCGTTTTCACGCCGCGACGCGGAGAACAGCAGCTCCACGGCGTTTATCGCCTTGCGCGCGTCGCCGCCGCACGAGGCCGCGATGTGGCGCGTCACGCCGTCCTCGAGCTCCGCGTTGAGCCCGTCGCGTTCCTCGAGGAATTTCACGGCGCGCAGCACGGCTTTTTCGACGTCCTGCGCCGTGATGGGCTTAAACTCGAACACAGTCGAGCGCGAGAGCACCGCGTTGTAGACGCAGAAATACGGGTTCTCCGTCGTCGAGGCGATGAGGATTATCTTCCCGTTCTCGATGAACTCCAAAAGCGACTGCTGCTGCTTTTTGTTAAAATACTGAATCTCGTCGAGGTACAGTAGCACGCCGTTCGGCGCGAGGAACGTGTCGAGCTCCTCGATTATCGCCTTTATGTCGGCGATCCCCGCCGTTGTCGCGTTGAGCTTGCGCAGCACGCGCCCGCCCGTCGCGGCGATTATGTTCGCGACCGTGGTCTTGCCGGAGCCGGACGGCCCGTAGAAAATCATGTTCGGAACGTTCCCCGACTCTATCACGCGGCGCAAAAGACCGCCCGCGCCGAGTATGTGCTCCTGCCCCACAACGTCGTCGAGCGTGGCGGGGCGCAGTTCATCGGCAAGCGGGCGGTAATTTGACATTTTTTCTCCTCAAATGTGCGGGTCGTCGAGGACGCCGACCCCTACAATCTATTCGTACAGCGGGTGTTTTTCCACGAGTTCCGCGACCTTACCTCTGATGTAGTCCGCTTTCGTGTCAATGTCCGTCGCGGTGAGCGCGATGCAATCGGCCACGACGTCCATGTCCTCCTCCGTGAACCCGCGCGTCGTGACGGCGGCGGTGCCGAGGCGGATTCCGCTCGTGTTCGCGGCGTTTTGCGGGTCGAACGGTATCTTGTTCTTGTTCGCGGTGATGTTCACCGTGTCGAGCGTGATCTCAAGCTCCTTGCCCGTTTTGCCGGATTTGCGCAGGTCGAGAAGCATGAGATGGTTGTCCGTGCCGCCCGACACGAGGTCAAACCCGCGCGAGAGCAGTCCGGCGGCGAGCGCTTTCGCGTTCCTGCGTATCTGCTGCTGGTACAGCTTGTACTCGGGCTTCAGCGCCTCGCCGAACGCGACGGCCTTCGCCGCGATTACGTGCATGAGCGGCCCGCCCTGCGCGCCGGGGAACACAGCCGAGTTTATGCGCTTCGCTATCGCCTCGTCGTTCGTCATCAGGAAGCCGCCGCGCGGGCCGCGCATCGTCTTGTGCGTCGTCGAGGTCACAATGTCCGCGTACGGAACGGGCGACGGGTGCTCCCCCGCCGCGACGAGCCCCGCGATGTGCGCGATATCGACCATGAGATACGCGCCGACCTCCTTCGCGATGTCGCCGAACGCCTTGAAGTCGATTATGCGCGGGTACGCCGACGCGCCGGCGATTATCATCTGCGGGCGGTGCTCACGCGCGAGGCGGCACACCTCGTCGTAGTCGATAAGATTTGTGTCGGGCGTCACGCCGTAGGAGACGATGTTGTAGTATTTGCCGGAAAAGTTCGCCGCCGAGCCGTGCGACAGGTGGCCTCCGTGGTCGAGATTCATGCCGAGCACCGTGTCGCCGGGCTTCACGAGCGACAGATACGCCGCGTAGTTCGCCGACACGCCGGAGTGCGGCTGTACGTTCACGAATTCCGCGCCGAAAATCTTCTTCGCGCGCTCAATCGCGAGCCGCTCCACGACGTCCACCTCGCCGCAGCCGCCGTAATAGCGGTGCCCGGGATAGCCCTCGGCGTATTTGTTCGTCAGCACCGTGCCCGCCGCCAGAAGCACGGCCTCGGACACGAAGTTTTCGGACGCGATCAGCTCGATATTGCGCTTCTGCCGGGCGTACTCCTTTTCTATCGCCGCCCCTACCTCGGGATCAAGCTTGGAAATATAGGATATTGTTTCCTTTATCATGATAACCTCCGCGTTTTCTTTTGTCATAACCCGTGTATTATATAAAAGAATCTTTCATATTTCAACCCAAAAAGTGTAAACCGGCGATTTTATTTTGACAAGCGGCAAAAACCGTAGTAGTATTGCGGTGGGTGGTGATACCATGCCGTCAAAAAAGACCGTGCTCGAAATAATCCGTCTGCTGGAGATTGAATACCCCGAGGCGGAGTGCTCGCTCGACTATGAGGAGCCTTACAGGCTGCTCGTCTCCGTGCGCCTCGCCGCGCAGTGCACGGACGAGCGCGTGAATAAGGTCACGCCCGCGCTGTTTGAGCGCTACCCGACGCTCGCCTCGCTCGCGGCGGCGGAGCAGCCGGAGCTCGAGGAATACATACACTCCTGCGGGTTTTTCCGCTCAAAGGCGCGGGATATCATCCTCGCCGCGAATATGCTCATCTCCGAGTTCGGCGGCGTCGTGCCGGACAACATGGACGACCTGCTGCGCGTGCCCGGCGTCGGGCGCAAGACGGCGAATCTGATCCTCGGCGACGTGTACGCCGCGCCCGGCTCCGTCGTCGTGGACACGCACTGCATACGGCTCGCGAACCGCATGGGGCTTGTCGATACGAAAATCCCCGAGAAAATCGAGGTCGAGCTGCGGAAAATACTGCCGCCCGAGAAGTCGAACGACTTCTGCCACCGCCTCGTGCTCCACGGCCGCGCCGTCTGCACGGCGCGCGCCCCGAGGTGCGCGGAGTGCTGTATCACGGAATATTGCGGGAAATTATTGTAACCTAAGGACAAATATGAAAAAGTTCATCACATTAACCTTGGCGCTGGCACTTGCTTTTGGTTTAGTCGGTTGCGGACAAAAAACTAAAATTAACAGCGGAACGGCAACTGCTGATTTGTCGCAAATAACACTTGCGGAGCTGAAAATTGGCGACAATATCAATGATATTGATTTAACCGGGTTGGGCAGTGACAACCAAAACAAATTTTGGACTTACTCTTTTGACGAAGTTTACATCAAGGCGAACGAAAGCGGAGTAATTACCAAATTGCAAGCTCCGTACGGCTATAGCGTTGCGGAAGTGAAAGCAAAATACGGCGAGAGCAAAAATTATGTGTTTGACTCCGAACAACGGCTGCGGGCGTTTTCATACTCGGACAAAACAAACGGGCTGGCCTTCACGGTTGTGTATGAGGAAAACGGCGGCGGGGTTGTTTGGGTAATACTTGAAAAAAGGAGTAAATAAAATGGGTGAACTGTCAAAATTGCCGAACATCGGCGGCGAAATCGAGCGCCAGCTTAACCAAGTCGGGATAACCACATACGAAGAACTGCTCGCGGCGGGAGCGGAACAGGCGTGGCTGCGAATATTTGAAATAGATACGTCGGCGTGCATGAATCGCTTGTTGGCTTTGGAAGGCGCTCTGCAAGGCGTGAAAAAGGCCTTGCTTCCGGCCGAACGTAAAGCGGAATTAAAGGAATTCTATAATCGCTATAAGGGCTGACAGGGCGATTCAGACGCGGGGCAGCTACCGCAATTCCCACGTCTCCCACGCTTTGCGCCACACCTCGTTGCTCACAATCTCCTCCCGGCCTTGCAAATGCGCAAGGTCATACGCGTGATCCAAAAAGGCGCTAATAAAATCCTCGCCCGTTTCCAGCACACGCGCGTGAATGTCGCACCAGACGGGCGCTGCCTCGTACATATCCGACCTCATCGCCGCGGCAACAGTCGCGGCGATGTCATATTCAACCCGAATTTCCTCGACGCGTATCTCCCCGTCCCGCGCGGTCAGTATCGTGTACGGCGCCGTCGGCTCAAAGTCGAGCGGCAGTCCGCACGACCCGGGATTCACGAAAAGCGAGCCGCCGCGTCGGTAATGCGCCTGCAAATGGTTGTGCCCGAACGCGTAAATCCCGCGCGGAAGCTCGTCAAGTCCGCGCGACACCTCGGGCGACGCGTCAATCGCGGCCGTCAGCTTTCCGATGTACTCGCTCCGCGCGAACGGCCGCTCCGCCTGCGTGCGGCGGTACCACGACGAGTGCGCCTCGCTCAGCCTCGCCGCCTTGCGGCAAAGCTCACGGACGGAGTGCGTTGCGAAAAGCCTCTGCCCGCCGAACTCGAGCTCCGCCGTGCCCGGCAATGAAAACAGATAATCCGCGTTTTCCCCGGACAACTCGCTCAAATCCCACCGCGCCGCCGCCATTTGTTCGCGCGATAAAAGCTCCGGCTCCGCGCGCAGTCTCTCGTACCGCTCCTCCTTGTTGCCGCGAATAATCGTCGCGTTCTCTAAGCCTTTCAGCAGCTCCGCAATCCCGTTCGGGAACGGGAAGTCCGTCACGTAGTCGCCGAGCAGCAGAAAACGTGCCGCGCCGCGTTTCTCCGCGTCCGCGATGACGGCTTTGAGCGCCGGCAGATTCCCGTGTACGTCCGATATGAGCGCGATTTTTTCCATATCACCCCTCCGCCCGTTCCCCCGGCGCTACCGCGACCGTCCTGTAATCCGTGTAAAACACCATGCCGGGGTGCGCGCCCGGCTGCTTTTTTACGTGCTTCACCAAACACCAGTCCACGGCGGCGCGCGTCTCGCCCCGCGCCTGCGAGAAGTACGCCGCGAGCGCGGCGGCCTCGGCGATGTCCGCGTCGCCCGGCGTCTCTCCGCGCGCGCGCAGTATGACGTGCGAGCCGTGCCGCGCCTTGACGTGCAGCCAGATATCGGTCTTGAACGCGGTTTTGAAAGTCAGCTCGTCATTTTGCGTGTTGTTGCGCCCGACGAGCACCTCGAACCCGTTTTCCGTGACGTACCGGCGCGGCGACGTGGGCTTCACCTTTTGCTTCTGCTTCGTCCTGTCCGCCTTGACGTAGCCCGACGTGACGAGCTCGCGCCGTATCTCGTCCAGCTCGCGCTCCCCCGACGACAGCTCCAGCTCCGCGAGCACGCTCTCGAGGTATCGCGCCTCGCCCTCGCCGTCGGAAATGCGCTCCGTGAGGATTTTCTCCGCGTTTTTCGCGCGCGTGTAGTCCTTGTAATATTTCGCGGCGTTCTGCTGCGGATTTTTGCGGATATCGAGAGGAATTTCGCGTAAAACGCCGTCGCCGCCGTAAAAATCCTCCGCAATCAGCTTCTCGTCGCCCTTATTCATGCGGTAAAAGTTTGCCGTGATGAGGTCGCCGCACTCGCGGAAATACTCGCGGTTACCCGCCGCCGCGAGCTCCTCGCGCTGCGCCGCGACGCGGCGCTCTGTCCTCGCGAGCGCGTTTTTGACGGTTTTCGTGAGCGACGAGGCGCGGCCGCGACTCCTCTCCTCTGCGGCGCGGCGCGTGTAAAAGCGCTCCAAAAGCGCTGAAAAAGACTCCTCCGGCACGCAGCCGATCGCGTTTCCGTACTGCAAAATCTCGCAAAACGTGAAGTCGCGCGCCTTGCCGTCGGGCTCGCACAGCAGCGTCGGGACCGGTGCCCGCGACAAAAAGTCGTCGGAGCCTCGGTACTCAATCTCCCGCGCTATCAGCGGTGAGCGGCCGAGCCCTCCGCGCTCCGGCTGCGGCGGCAGACGGTATATCAGTCCCGGCAGCACCGGTCGGCGCGGCGAGGACTCCGTGTCCACGCGGCGCAGGCAGTCGAGGATTATCCCCTCCGCGTCGATGAGAATGATGTTCGAGTTGCGCCCCATCAGTTCGACGGCGAGCTTTTTCTCCTCCGGCTCGCCGAACGCATCAAAGCCGGAAAGTGTAAAAATCGCCGCGCGCTCACCCTCGGGCTGGAACACCTGCGTTATACGCGCTCCCGAAATGTGCTTGCGCAGCAGCATACAGAACATCGGCGGCGCGGCGGGATTCTCGTACTCCGCGTCGGTGAAGTGAATCCGCGCGTCGGCGGCTCCGGCGGAGATCAGCAGGTTGCGGCGCGTCTCGCCGCGGAGGGCGAGGATTATCTCGTCGCGCTCCGGCTGGCGGATTTTATCAATTTTCGCGCCGATCAGCTCCGGCGTCAGCTCCGCGAGCAACGCGGATAAATACACTGCATCCAGCGGCATTATGTCACCTCGTTCCCTGTAGGGGTCGATGTCCTCATCGACCCGTCGTTTTCCCCGTTCCCCCGTCCGTAGGGGCGCGCATTGCGCGTCCGCCCATTCCCACGTTCCCCGTTACCGCCCCCCGCGTGTCTTGGAATGCGGGCGGTTAATAACCGCCCCTACATGCGGTTCAATGATTCTTGTTGGTACGGTCGTAGGGGCGATTACCAATCGCCCGCCGTTTTCCCCGCCACCCCAATCGCCCCCGCGCGGCGGGGGAGACGTCGCCGCAGCGACAGAGGGGGCATTCCGACAGAGGGGGGCGTCCGCCCGTCCCTTGCGAATCATTTTTCGGCCTTGTCCTGCCTGCCGGCGGCGTTACTTTTCGAGCCGCCGAAAAGTAACCAAAAGTCGGCTCAGGGGCTGCCGCCCCTTGAGAAACCCCGCTTCTCAAAAACCTTTTCGTTTGTGAGGACACAAATCTTCCGCTGATACGCTATCGCTCGCGTCCAAAACCGCATCGGCGAATCGCCGCCGCCCGCTGCCGCTACTGCGGCGCGGGGCGCAGCACATTCTCCGCAACTCACGGTATAAAGTAGTCAAAGATAAATAGATTTCGTTTGAAAAGTTCACTTTCGGTTATGCTCGCAATGCCAAAGTGTTGCACGGGATAAACTATATCCCACGATTCAAATTTTATCGCAAAATCTCCGTAATAACTGCCGTTTTCTTCAGGCGCCGTTTTCAGCACACCGCGAAAAATGAAGCGGTTGTCATTGGCAGGATTACTGTCCGGACTGCCTCTTTTTATCGCGCCGCCGACAAAGCATTTCGGAGAAACGTATAATCCGTGAGAGGCGAGCAACGGTTCAAAAACGCTTTTTTCATTCGCAACAGCCAAAATTACAAACTCATATGCAGGCGGGTCGGTGACTTCCCTGCTTGCTCGTTCGCACAGTAGTGTAATCGACTGCCCAACGAGTGTTTTAATATTGATTGCCATCTCCTCTGGTGCGATTTCAATATTGACGGACTGCTTTACCTTAATCGGCAGACAGAAAAGAAGCAGCAGCCCGCCTATGACTAATAAAACCACTATTTTCTTTCTCACCTTCTTCATTCCCCTCCCCCCGTACACACCTCGAACAGCTCGCGCACACGCGCGAGCTCGCCCTTCAGGTACAGCCAGCCGAACAGCGACTCGAGCGCCGTCGCCATGTGGTACTCCTCAAAGCTTGAGCCCTTCGGCACGGCGTGAACCTTTGCGTTGCGTCCACGGTTGAGCACGTCGCGCTCGCCGTCGGTGAGCACGGGCAGCACGCGCTTCGCCGCCTCATACTGCGCGCGCGCGCAGACGAGCTCGACTGTGGCCCTATGCAGACCTCCGGAGGTCAGCCTGCCCTCGGCGCACACGCGCGTGCGCGCGAGCAGCTCGTACACTGCATCGCCTATGTGCGCGAGCGCGAGCGCCGACATCCCCCGCAGCGCGTCGTCAGTCATCTTTAATTCCGTCAGGTACTCCATCCGAGCCCACCGTCCTCGCAATCGAAATATTGAGCACGTTGCCCATTATGAAAATCGTCGCGCACGTGTATATCCACGTCATCATTATGATAATCGACGCGAGCGAGCCGTACACGATCGCGTATTTCGCCGACGCGCTTATCATGCGCGAGAAAAGCGTGCTCGCTATGACTATCAGCGCCGCCGACGCGAGCGCGCCCGGCAGACGCTTTGTCCCCTTCGTCGCTCTCGGCGCGGTGACGAGATAAATTCCGTAAAACATCGCGAACAGTATCATGAACAGCAGCACAAATCTGATCCACAGCCACGCCGCCGCCACGTCGCCCGTCGAGAAATATTTCTCGAGAAGCCCGAGGAACCACTCGCCCGTCAAAATCACGAGCCCCGCGGCGTACACCGCCGCCAGAAAGCACAGCGACAGAATGAAGCTCGCGAGCTGTCCGAAGAACCCGGTGAAGCGCTTTTTCCCCTGCAAGTCGCCCATTATGTGCATAACCGTCCGGAACGCCGCCGACGAGGAGGTCAGCATCACGCCGAGCCCGACGATGAACATCGGCGTCGTCAGGTTGCCCCCGACATATTTCAGAAAATCCGAGATTATGCCGAGCGCCGCGGCCGGAATTATCTCCTCCCAGACGTCGAGAAGCTCGCGTTCTGTAATTTTGAAGCTGCCGAGTATCGCCGAGGCGCATATGAGCAGCGGAAAAATCGAGATCGTCAGGTAGTACGACAGCGCCGCGGCGGAGCGCGTCACGTGCTCCTTTACGTATATGTCCGACATGCACCGCAGTACCCGCACCGGACGTGAAATCGTGATTTTTTTAATCTTCTTTACCTCTCGCGCCAAAAGCGTCAATCAAAATCCGGCGTCCGTGTACGGACGCCGGACAATAATAGTCTCCCCTGCGACGGTCTATTTAGAGTTGAAAATTTTGAATATTTCGTCAAACGGATCCGCGTCGTCTTTCGCGGGCTCCGCCGCCTTGGGCGCGG
>JAISKU010000119.1 GCA_031261245.1 Oscillospiraceae bacterium
AGTTGGATTATACTCGCTTGCCGCCGCAAGGTCAAGCCGTGTAACCCTATTTACAATCCGCGCGATGTGTGCTATTATTATTATTATTAGAAGGGAAGATTAACTCGATGAAAAAGCTGTTTGCAACGCTGCTGACCCTCGCGCTCCTCTTCGCTCTCGCGTCATGCGCGAAAAAACCCGAACCCGTCGCAACGCCCGAGTCCGTCACAATAAAAGGCGAGCAGTACGGCACGGATTTAACGCAACTTAACTTGAGCAAAAAAGACCTCGCCGACACGGATATTGAACCACTGAAATATATGACAAATCTCCAGAGTTTGGATTTGGGCGGCAACAATATCACCGACTTATCGCCGCTGTCGGGACTGACAACTCTGGGGTCGCTGACTTTGTCGCAAAACAACATCACCGACGTCTCGCCGCTATCGGGACTGACGAGTATATGGAGCTTGAGTTTGGACATGAACAAAGTAAGCGACATTTCACCGCTGTCGGAGCTGACAAATTTACAGCGCTTGACCTTGCCCGCCAACAATATCAGCGACCTGACGCCGTTGTCAAAGCTTACGAATTTGACATTGCTGCGGCTGCAAGGGAACCCCGTCACCGACTGGTCGCCGGTGGCGCACATCGCCGACGTTGTCGGCAGACCTTAATCCAAAAAAACATTTGACAACACTGTAATAATACTTTATAATAACTCGTGCTCCGATGGGAGGTGCGCCATGATACTTGATTTGCGGGAAATGATCGGCGTACCGGGGCTGCAAGTCCGGTTTGAAGATTCACCCGACTTATCGGGACTGAAATCCGAGTCCGTTCTCGACATAATAGGCGAACCCGCGGCGCGCGGCGTCGTGCGCAACGACGCGGGACTGCTGACGATGCGCGTCGAAATCGAGGCGAAGCTGCTTTGCGCGTGCTCGCGTTGCACCAAGGAGTTTGAGCGCGACATCTCCTGCGAGCTCACGGCGTCGCTGTCAGAGAGCGAGACGGCGCAGGAGGACCCGGAATACTACTACATTGAGGGTACGACCCTCGACACGGACGAGATAATCGTCACGGAACTCATTTTAAGCGCGGAGCAGAGGACGCTGTGCCGGGAGGACTGCCGCGGACTCTGTGATATATGCGGCTCCGATTTGAACGAGGGAGACTGCTCCTGCAAGCCGGAGGTTGACCCGCGGCTCGCCGTCCTCGGACGGCTTTTAGACGAATAACTACGGGAGGTGTTAGAATATGGCGGTTCCAAAGAATAAAGTATCGAAAGCGAGACGCGACAAGCGCCGCAGCTCACATTGGAAGCTCGAGACGCCGGGCGTTATCAAATGCCCCAAGTGCGGCGAGTATCGGCTTCCCCACAGGGCTTGCAAGGCATGTGGCACGTATAACGGCAGAGAAGTTATAAAGGTTTCGTAACAAGGCGGCGGGGGATTTCCCCCGCTCTACTTGTGTAAAGGGGTGTTTCTATGCCCGCGACGATAAAATCGGTAAAGCCCGGCTCACCCGCGTCGCGCGCGGGCGTGGCTCCGGGCGATTCGCTCGTGTCAATAAGCGGACGCCGAATAACCGACGTGCTCGACTACCTTTACCGCTCCTACGACGCGCACATAACCGTCGTGACGCGCCGCGCCGACGGAAAATTCCGCGCGTCGGTGGTTCGCAAGGGCGACGGCGAGGAACTCGGACTGGAGTTTGAGTCCTCGCTGATGGACTTACCGCGCTCCTGCGCGAACAAGTGCGTGTTCTGCTTCGTGGATCAGCTCCCGCGCGGAATGCGCGAGACGCTGTATTACAAGGACGACGACACGCGCCTGTCCTTTTTGCAGGGCAACTACGTCACGCTGACAAACATGTCGGAGCGCGAGATTGCGCGAGTAATCGACATGCGCATATCACCGATCAACGTCTCCGTGCATACAATGAATCCCAGCCTGCGCGCAAAAATGCTCGGCTCGCTGCGCGGCGCCGACGGCGTTGCGGTAATCCGCCGTCTCGCGGAGGCGGGAATCACGATGAACTGTCAAATCGTGCTCTGCCCCGGACTAAACGACGGCGCGGAGCTCGAATACTCGATGTCGGAGCTTGCCGCGCTGTACCCCGAGGTCAACAGCGTGTCCGTCGTGCCCGTCGGACTCACGCGCCACCGCGAGGGTCTGCCGCGGCTCACACCGTTCGACGCTCAAAAGGCGGCCGAGGCGGTGCGGCAGGTCGAGGCTTTTGCCCGAAAGTGCCTGAAAACGCGCGGCTCGCGCATATTCTTCTGCGCCGATGAGCTCTACATCAAGGCGGAGAGAGAGCTCCCGCCCGACGAGTATTACGAGGGCTACCCGCAGCTTGAGAACGGCGTGGGAATGCTGCGCCTGCTAATTGAGGAATTCAACACGGCGTTACGCTCCGCCGGGGACGATGTCCACATCGTCCCGACACCGTTCACCCTCGTCACGGGGCGCGCCGCCGAAAAGTTCATAGAAAGTTTGCTATGTACCGCGCGCGAAATATGTGATAATATAACAGGAGAGGTCGTCGGCGTGACAAACGCGTTTTTCGGGGAGAGCGTAGACGTCGCGGGGCTCGTGACGGGCGGCGACATCCTCAAAACGCTCCCAAATCGCGCCCACGCGCCGCGTCTGCTGCTGCCGCGCAACATGCTGCGCGTTGGTGAGACGCGCGACGGCGGCGTATTCCTCGACGACGTCACCGTCCGCGATATCGAATCAACGCTGAACGCCACCGTCCGCGTGGTCGAACAGGACGGCGCGGACTTGCTGAACGCAATCCTCGGACTGTAGGGGTCGGCGTCCTCGACGACCCGAAAAATCGAAAGTAGGTACACATGCCAAAACCCCTAATCGCAATCGTCGGCCGCCCGAACGTCGGAAAGTCGATGCTCTTCAACAAAATAACGGGCAAACGCCTTAGCATCGTCGAGGACACGCCCGGCGTCACGCGCGACAGGCTGTACTCCTCCTCGGACTGGAACGGCCGCGAGTTTGACATCGTGGACACGGGCGGGATTGAGCCGGAGTCCGCGAAGCTCGCCGCGTCAATGGTGGACGTGCCGAGTGAGATGCTCAAATTCATGCGCGAGCAGGCGCTGCTGGCGATTGACCTCGCGGATGTGATAATTCTCGTGTGCGACGTCACGACGGGCGTAACCGCCGCCGACGACGAGGTCGCGACGATGCTGTTGCGCTCAAAAAAACCGATAGTGCTCGCCGTGAACAAGTGCGACAGCACGGGCGCGACGAACCCGGACATCTACGAATTCTACTCGCTCGGCCTCGGCGACCCCATCGCGGTGTCCGCCGTCCACGGCCACGGTACGGGCGATCTTCTCGACGTGTGCGTGAAGAATTTTCCGCCGCGCGACGAGAGCGAGGACGAGGACGACCGCGTCTCCGTCGCCATAATCGGCAAGCCGAACTCGGGAAAATCCTCGCTGCTAAATCGAATCCTCGGAGAGACGCGCGTGATCGTGTCGGACATTGCGGGCACGACGCGCGACGCGGTGGACGCGCGATTTGAAAACGACACGGGAAAATACCTGTTCATCGACACGGCGGGCATACGCCGCCGCTCGCGCGTGGATGATCGAATCGAAAAATACAGCGTCCTGCGCGCCGAGATGGCGATTGAGCGCGCGGACGTCTGCCTCATAATGATAGACGCCATAGAGGGCGTCACGGAGCAGGACACGAAGGTCGCCGGCCTCGCGCACGAGGCGGGGCGCGCGTCGATAATCGTCGTCAACAAGTGGGACCTCGTCGAAAAGGACGGAAAGACGATGGATCACATGCGAAAAGAGGTCATGCGCGACTTATCCTACATGACCTACGCGCCGATCGTGTTCATCTCCGCAAAAACGGGACAACGCGTGGACAGACTTTTTGAGCTCATCAACTTCGTGAACGCGCAGGCGGCGATGAGGATCACGACGGGCGCGCTCAACGGAGTTTTGGCGGACGCGCAGGCGCGTATGCAGCCGCCGACGGACAAGGGCCGTCGCCTGAAAATCTACTACATGACGCAGGTCGGAATCCGGCCGCCGACGTTCGTGTGCTTCTGCAACGACGCGGAGCTGTTCCACTTCTCGTACCAGCGCTATCTGGAGAACCAGATACGCTCCGTCTACGGACTTGAGGGAACTCCCGTGCGAATGGTAATAAGACAAAAAGGCGACCAATAAAATGTAACGTCAAAAAAATTCCCGGGAGGAAATGCGAGAAAATGCACTTGTCATTGCTGAACATTTTGATCGCCGCGCAGGCATACATTATCGGCGGGGTAAACGGCGCGATTATCGCGTCAAAATACCTGTACAGGCGCGATATACGCGAGCTCGGCAGCGGGAACCCCGGCCTGACCAACTTCTACCGGGTGTTCGGCGCGCGCGGCGTGTTGCTCATGCTCCTCATCGACGTCGCAAAGACGCTCGGCCCCGTGCTCCTCGGCGGTTGGATATTCCACCGCGCCGGATATCCCGGCGTGTCGGGGCGAATCCTCGCGGGACTTTTCGTAATGCTCGGCCACGCGTTTCCGCTGTTCTACAAATTCAAGGGCGGCAAGACCGTCCTCGCCGCCGGAATACTGCTCTTCAGCATCGACTGGCGCGTGTGCGTGCTCGGCTGGGGGATGTTCCTGCTCATGCTGATCGCGACGCGGTACGTCTCACTCAGCTCGATAGTCGGCGTGTGGGGGTATCCGATAGCGCTCGCGGTGTTCCGCATAGGCACAAAGGCGGATCTTGTCGTCGCGATACTGTCCGCGGCGCTTCTCGTGGCGCGCCACTACGCGAACATCGGCAGACTGATATCCCACAAGGAATCAAAATTCAGCTTTCACCGCGCGGATAAGGAGTGAAGAGATGAGAATTACCGTTTTCGGCTCCGGCGGCTGGGGCACGGCTATCGCGATACTGCTGTGCGGCAACGGACACGACGTCACGCTCTGGTCGGCGTTTGAGTCGGAGGCCGCGGCCCTGCGCGACACGCGTGAGAATCCGCTGCTAAAGGGCGTCAAAATCCCGGACGACGTACATATCACGTCGAATCTGAAGCAGTCGCTCGCCGACGCGGAGCTCGCGGTCATTGCTACGCCGTCCTTCGCCGTGCGTGAGACGGCCGTCAAGCTGCGCGGCGCGCTAACGGGCGACTGCGTGGTCGTCTGCGTCTCAAAGGGGATTGAGCAGAACTCCTCCCGCCTGTTCTCCGAGATTCTGCGCGACGCGCTCGGGGAGAAGCGCCGCATCGCGTCGCTCTCCGGCCCGACGCACGCCGAGGAGGTCTCCCTGCGAATCCCGACGGCCTGCGTGGCCGCCTCCCGCGACAGGGACGCGGCGGAGCTCGTGCAGGACGTGTTCATGAACGAATATTTCCGCGTCTACACGTCGGACGACGTCGTCGGCGTGGAGCTCGGCGCGGCGCTGAAAAACGTGATCGCCCTCTGCGCCGGGATATGCGACGGCCTCGGCTACGGCGACAACACCATCGCGATGCTCGCCACGCGCGGTCTCACTGAGATCGCGCACCTCGTAATCGCGCTCGGCGGCCGCCGGGAGACTGTCGCGGGGCTCGCGGGACTCGGCGACCTCATCGTCACCTGTACCTCGCGCCACTCGCGCAACCGCCGCGCCGGCGTGCTGATAGGGAAGGGGTACTCCGTGAAGGACGCGATGAGTGAGGTCGGCGCGGTCGTCGAGGGCTACTACGCCGCCCGCGCGGCGCGCGACCTGTCGGAGCGCACGGGGATTGACATGCCGATATGCTCTGAGGCGTACAGGGTGCTCTACGAGGACAAGGATCCGCGCGCGGCGCTGCGCGAGCTGATGACGCGCACGAAGCGCAGCGAGACAGAGGAAAACTTCATATAACAAAAAGCGGATACCTTGAGGTATCCGCTTTATTTCGTCCACGTTTTTCTGCCGTACCCGTGCTCCGACATAACGGCGTCCATTATCGCCTTGTCCGATTCCGTGAACTCACCCCACGCCTCGACCTCGCGGCCGCTGGATTCACGAAACTCCGCCAGCGTCCGCAAATCGTGACCTTCAATAATCGCGCAGGCGCCCGGGGGCAGCCGCTCAAGCAAAACCTCAATCGGGGCAAGGCTCGCGGGTTCTTTATAGGGAAAACCGCCGTCAAACTCGGAGGCCTCTTCGGGCGTAAGCTCTTCGTAGACAGGCGGCAAATGAAACACACCGCCGACGCCGTCGAGCGCGCCCTCATACAGCGGATAAACCATAAACGCGTCAAAAGTCGCGCCCTCCGCCGTCGTTATTCCGAATTCCGCGGCCCTGCGAAACCCCAATCGCGGATAATAATCGGGTTCGCCGAAAATTACAATCGCGCGGTATCCGCGTCGGGCCGCTTCGGCAATGCTGTGCCGCAAGAGCGCCTTGCCCACTCCGCGATTTTGAAATTCCGGCAAAACGGCGAGCGGGCCGAAGGTGATTACATCGGTAATTTCTCCGCCTTTGATGACTATTTTGCTCCTGCTGTAAATAATATGCCCGGCGAGCGTTCCGTCAAGCTCCGCAACAAAGTCAAGCTCCGGTATAAAATCCCGCGAAGTCCTCAGCTTATGCGTCAGCAGGTGCTCATTGCAGGCCGTGCTCTGATGCCAAAACGCCTCCCGGTCGATTTCCTCGATCGTGCGGTAATCCTTCGGCTCTTCAAGCCTGATTGAAATATTCACGGCGTCTCCCCCTCGTACAGCTCCAAAAATCTCTCAAAATTGCCGCCCAACACGTTCTCGAGCGTCGTATCGTCGAGCCCGAGGCCGCGCAAATTCGCAATCTCGTCCGCGTGCTCCCACATCGGGAAATCGTCGCCGAAAAATATGTGCGAGTTGTCAAACGCCCTAAAACCCTCGATTACCTGCTCGTTCCCGCCGAAGCCGAACGTGCTCGACGTGTCCACGTACACGTTCGGCAGGTGCGCCAGCTCGCGCCGCCCCACGTCCCACTCGCTCCAGCCGCCGAAGTGCGCCGCGACGACGTTCATTTTCGGAAAAAGCTTCGCCACGCGCGCCACGCGCACGGGGTCGGAAAAGTGGTGGCGTATATCCCCGCTGTGCGTGATGAGGAACATGTGCTTCTCCTGCAAATACTCAAAAACGCTCAAAAGCGCGTCGCAGTCGATGAAAAACTTCTGAAAATCCGGGTGCAACTTGATTCCGCGGATACCCGCATCGTGTATGCGGTCGAGCTCCGCCTTGAAGTCCGCGAACTCCGGGTGCATTGTGCCCGCGCCGACGAACTCCGGATGCGTCGCGCACGCGTCGAGGATAAAGTCGTTGATTCGCGTCACCTGCTGCGGCGTCGTCGCCGTCGAGAACACTACGAAGCGCGTAACCCCGGCGCGCGCCCCGGAGTCGAGAAGCTGCTCGATCGAGCCTGAGTGAGCCATGCCGTGGTCGTAGAAGGTGCCGATTGCGTCTGTGGCGACCCGCTCGACCTTCGGCGGGAAGATGTGCGCGTGCGTGTCGATGATAGTCATTTTTATCTCATCCGGTACTTATAATATATTTAAGATTGCTTGCAGTGCCTCGCGGACGAGCTTCTCCGCAAAGTCGGGTTCCACGGCGAACACAATCGCCACGAGGTTAATCGCGCACTCGGCGTCGGGAGAGCGCTTAATCTGCGCCGCGACGCCCGGCTCCGTCGCTGAGAGCATATCGACGGTCGAGCTGATAAGCGACGCCTTGACGTGTCCGACAATCCCGCCTGCGTTGTCCACGGCGAGCGCGATCTTGTCAATCTCGCGCCCGAGCGCCGTTTTGACAATCTCCGCGTCGGGGCAGACGAGCGTGAGCGCGCCGGAGGCGATAATCGCCTCCTCGTGCTCCGTGACCTCGACCTCAATCACGCCGGGCGCGCTTGAAGTCACCGCGTCGTGCTCGTGGTCGTGGTGATGGTGCTCGTGCTCATGGTCATGGTCGTGATCGTGATGATGTTCGTGCTCGTGTTCATGTTCGTGCATACTCATACCCCCGCCGCCGTGCGCCAGACCTCGTCCGGCACCTCACTGAGCGCCGAGATGCGGAATATCTTCGCGTTCGGCTCCAGCTCAAGTATATCGGCCTCAATTTCCCCAAGCGTCTCCTCGTCCACAAGGTCAACCTTGTTGATGAAAACCGCGTCGGATTTCCATATCTGCCCCGCGAGCAGCCCGCGCATCGCGTTAATCAGGCGCGGCCACCGCTTCGCGTCAACGAGCACGCATATGCGCGCGTTGATTTTCAGCGCCGAGAGCAGGTTTTCCTGCATACTCAGCGGGTAGGCGACGCCCGTCGTCTCGATGACAAGCCACTCCGGGTCATAGTCGCGCTGTATGACGGACGCGACGGACGTCAGCTCGCCCGACATCGTGCAGCACGCGCAGCCCGAAAACAGATTGCTGACGGAGAGCCCGCCCGCGCGGAGAAACTTGTCGTCAATGCCGACCTCCCCGACCTCGTTTTCGAGTATCATGACCTTTGTGTCCTTATCGGAGACGGTGCTGTCAACGAGATACTTCGCGAAGCGCAGCAGCGCCGTCGTCTTACCGGAGCCGAGGAAGCCCCCGAGAATGATAATCTTCATCAGTGCGTCCTGTAGAAGTCTTTCGCGTATCTTGTGACCTCGTCCATCAGCACGATATTGCGCCGCACCGCCACATCGTCGCCCACGGACACGAGGTATCCGCCGCACCACGCGAAGCCGCCGCCGACTGCGTACTTGTCCATCGCGTCGCGCGCCGACTGGCGAATCTCCTCGTCGGTGACGTCTTCCTCAAGCAACCGTCCGCGCGCGTCCCAGCCGCCCATGATGACGAGCTTGTTGCCGTATTTCTTCTGCACGGCCTCGAGGTCGTTGCACGTCTGCGCGGGATCCCAAGCGTTTATGCCCATGTCCACGAGCATGTCGAGAACGCTCTCACACTTGCCGCAGTTGTGCATGGTCATCAGCAGGCCGCGCTCGCGTCCGCGCTTCGCCCATTTCTCATGGTGCGGCAGTATGAACTCGCGGTACATGTCCGCCGAGATAAACGGGTTGTGCCACGCGGCCGTGTCGTCCATGAACGTGAGTATGTCGGGCTTGTACAGGTCGATACACTTGTCCGCGACGGCCATGTAAAACTCCGATATGTAGTCGAGCAGCTCGTGAACCGCCTCCGGCTCCTCATAGAACGCGAGCAGACCGTCCTCAAAGCCCATGAAGCTCATCAGCGTCTGGAAATAGCCCATCGTCAGGTTCACTGACACCGCCGTCTGGTTCCGGTCAAGCCCGGAGCCCTCGACCTGCTTTTTCACCATCTGCTCCCAGTCGATTCCGGAGATGTCGGGAGCCTTGATGATCTCGCGCCATTTCGGCAGATCGTCAATCGACAGGATAAACTCGCTGTTGTCGGGGATGAGCGCGTTGCCCGTAGACTCGGTCGAGACATAGTTTACGCCCCAGATGTCGCGCCCGCCGCCTCTCTCGCGGTGTCCGCTAAGTATGGACGGCTCCATCATGTGGTTCGCCACGCGCTCCGTCGCCCCGGGGTTCGGGCCGAACGTGTACTGCGGGATGAATTCAGGCTGTTCCCCGCGCAGGGTCATCAAATAGTTTTCTTTTAGGGTAAGCATTTGAAATACCTCCGAAATATATTTTTATTTATACTGAAAGTTGCACACATGATAACATGATACAGCCTCCGCGTCAAGAGAATTTCGGCTCACAGCGCCGCCTCCTCGAGCCTCATCGCCTCGTACAGCGCGCGATACCGCCCGCCGAGCGCCAGAAGCTCCGCGTGCGTGCCGCGCTCCACAATCTCGCCGTCGTCGATGACGATAATCATGTCCGCCTTCGCGATTGTGGACAGCCTGTGCGCGATGATAAACGACGTGCGCTCACGCAGAACGTTTGAAATCGCGTTTTGAATCAGCGCCTCCGTCTCCGTGTCTATGCTCGACGTCGCCTCGTCGAGGACGAATATCCGCGGATCCGAGATTATCGCCCGCGCAAAGGATATGAGCTGCTTTTCGCCCGTGGAGAGCGCGTCGCCGCCCTCGCCGACCTCGGAGCCGTAGCCGCCCGCCATGCGCCCCGCCACAACGTCCGCGGACACCATTTTCGCCGCCGCGACGACCTCCGCCTGCGTCGCGTCCGTCTTGCCGTAGCGTATATTTTCGGCAATCGTGCCCGAGAACAGGTGCGGATCCTGCAAAACGTACCCCAGCGACGAGTGCAGCCAGAGCTGACTGCGCTCCCGCACGTCGCGCCCGTCTACGAGCACTTGCCCGCGCTCCGGCTCGTAAAATCTGCACGCGAGGTTCACGATCGTCGATTTCCCCGCGCCCGTCTCGCCGACTATCGCGACGGTGGAGCCGCGCGGCACCGTGAGGTTAAACCCGCGCAGCACGTACTTCTCCGACCCGGGATAGCGGAACCACACGTCCCGGAACTCAATATCGCCGTCAATCGGTTCCCAGTTCTCGCGCTTCGGGAAAACCTCGTCGCCGTACTTCTCCAACACCTCCGGAGTGTCGGTAATCGTCACCGGCTCGTCGAGCAGCGCCATGACGCGCTCAATGCACGCCTGCCCGGCGACGGCGTCCGTTATGATGTGCGCCGCCTGCTGCACGGGGTCGATAATCCCCACGGCGTAGGAGATGAACGCCGACAGCACGCCATAGTCGAGCAGCCGCTGCCCGACGAGAATCCCGCCCCTGTACAGCACCGCGCCGACGGCGACGGCCCCGCAGAACAGCACGAGCGGCAGCAGTCCCGCCGACAGCAGCGACGCGCGCATCGACTCGCGGTACATGAGCCGCGTCAGGCCGCGGAAATCCTCCGAAAAACGCTCCTCCACGGCGAGGGTTTTTGACGTTTTCGCGCCCGTAATGCCCTCGTTGTACGCGCCCGTTATGCGCGAGTTAATATCGCGCACGCGGCGGTTGACGGCGATAATTTTCCGCTCAAAAAGGTAGATAATCACGACCGCCGCCGGTATCACCGGTATGACAATCAGCGCGAGCTTGGGCGAGAGCGCGAACATGAACGCCGCCGTGCCTATCATGTACACGACACTCCACGCCAAATGCGTAAACCCCCACGAGATCATGCTCGAGATCCTGTCCGTGTCGCTCATCACCCGCGCGAGCAGGTAGCCCACGGAGCTTTTGGAGTAGTAGTCAATCGGCAGCTTCTGCAAATGCGTAAAGCACGCGCGCTTGAGCGCGGGGCCGAGCCGCATCTCAATGACCATCGACTGCTTTGAGTAGATTACGACGGCGACGCCGCCGACGACAATCACGAGCGCGAACGCGAGCGCGAAGAGCCCGATGCCCTCCGTCGTGCCGCTCTCGATGAAGTTGTGCACGGCGTAGCGCGTGAACAGCGGATACGCCGCCTCCGACACGGAGGATATCACAAGGAAAACCGTCACGATAAGCAGCTGTTTTTTCAGCGCCTTGATGAACGGCCACAGCCGCTTCCACACCGACAGGTTCAGCCCGTTCTTCTTATTCATCGCCGCTCACCCCGCCGCTCTGGATATCATACACGCGCCTGTACAGCCCGCCGTTTTCGAGCAGCTCGCGGTGACTCCCGACCTCCGCGACGCGCCCGTCCTCCAAAACCGCAATCGTGTCGGCGTTCATCAGCGTCGAAATGCGGTGCGAGATGAGAATCACCGTCGCGCCCGCCGTCCCGGAGCGCAGCGCCTCGCGTATTTTCGCGTCGGTCGTCATGTCGAGGCTCGACATCGAGTCGTCAAATATCATAATCGGCGACCCGCGCATCAGTGTCCGCGCAATCGCGACGCGCTGCTTCTGCCCGCCGGAGAGCGTCACGCCGCGCTCGCCGACGATAGTGTCGTACCCGCGCTCAAACGCCGTTATGTCCTCGTCCACGGCGGCGACGCGCGCGCTCCCGCGCACTTTTTCGAGGTTTTTCGTATCCGACGCGATGTCGATGTTCTCCAAAATCGTCTTTGAGAACAGAAACGGCTCCTGAAGTACAAGCCCGACGTTCTCCCGCAGATATTTCGCGTCGATATCGCGTATATCGACGCCGCCGACAGTTATGCGCCCGGAGTTTTCCGGCAGCTCAAACAGCCGCGTCAGCAGATAGGCGAGCGT
>JAISKU010000049.1 GCA_031261245.1 Oscillospiraceae bacterium
TACCGCGGGTGGTTCCAGTCGTCGATGCTCACGAGTATCGCGACGCGCGGCCGCGCGCCGTACCGCCGCATAATCACGCACGGCTGGACGGTGGACGGCGAGGGAAAGGCGATGCACAAGTCGCTCGGCAACTCCGTGTCGCCGGACGAGGTGATAAACGAGTACGGCGCGGATCTGCTGCGGCTTTGGGTGTCGTCGAGCGACTACACGTCCGACGTGCGCATCTCCAAGGACATTTTGAAGCAGCTCTCGGACATCTACCTGAAAATCCGCAACACGGCGCGGTACATTCTCGGCAACCTCGACGGCTTTGACCCGGACGACCTCGTGCCGTTTGAGGAGATGGACGGGCTCGACCGCTGGGCAATCTCGCGCCTGAACGCACTCGTCGGGCGCGTGCGCGAGAGCTATGACAAGTACGAGTACCACACGATTTACCACGGGATTCACAATTTCTGCGCCGTGGAGATGAGCAATTTCTACCTCGACGTGATAAAAGACCGCCTGTACTGCGACCCGAAGTCCTCGGCGAGCGGCAAATCCGCGCGCACGGCGATATACCTGATTCTCGACGCGCTCGTGCGGCTGCTCGCCCCGATTCTGGCGTTCACGTCGGAGGAGATTTGGGCGGCGATGCCGCACCACGAGGGTGTGCAGACGGGGAGCGTGCTGTGGAACGACATGCCGGGGTACGATACCGCGCTTGACCTGACGGAAGAGGAGACGGAGAAGTGGAGAGCGCTGCTGGAGCTGCGCGCGGCGGTAAACAAGGAGCTTGAGGTCGCGCGCGCGAACAAGGTGATAGGCAAGCCGCTCGACGCGGAGATTGAGCTCCCGCTTACGGACACGCCGGAGGGGTTCTATCCGCTCGACAAGCTGTTCATAGTGTCACGCGTCACGGCGGGCGGCGGCGCGATAACCGTGCGCGCGAGCGAACAGCCAAAATGCGCGCGCTGCTGGACGCACAGCGAGCACGTCGGCGAAAACGGAGAGCACCCGGAGCTCTGCCCGAGGTGCGTGGAGGCGATTAAATAATGCTGTACTTCATTTTCGCGGCGCTCGTCGTCGTGCTCGACAGGCTTTTCAAGATGTGGGTCGCCTCGGCGATTGAGCCGGGACAGGTGATACGGCTTATCCCCGGCGTCATTCAGCTCACGTACGCGGAGAACACGGGCGCGGCGTTCTCGCTGATGTCGAATATGCGGTGGGCGCTCGTCGCGGTGTCCGTCGTGGCGGTGCTGGCGCTCGCCGTCGTCGTGCTGCTGTACAGGCGCGGCGCGCTCGGGCGGCTCGCGGCGGCGTCAATTCTCGGCGGCGCTGTCGGCAATCTGATCGACAGGATAATGACGGGCAGGGTCATCGACATGTTTGAGCCGACGTTCGTGCGCTTCGCGATTTTCAACGTCGCGGACGTGTTCATAACGCTCGGCGGGATTGTGTTCATAATCCACACGCTTGTTACGTCGCGGCGGGAGAGCGCCGTGGTGAGGCGCGAGGTCGCGGCGGAGGCGGCGGAGGTCTATGAGCCCTACGCGCCGTATGAGCCGTCGGAGACGCTTACGGAAGAGCAGATACTTGAGGAGTATTATCTGGAGCAACAGCGCGAGCGCGATGAAAACGACCGTCACGGCTCCTGAGGAGCTCGGGGGAGAGCGGATTGACGCGCTGCTGCCCGTCGGGATACAGGGTCTGACGCGCTCGGCGGCGCAGCGGCTTATCGCGCAGGGGCTCGTGACGCTCGCGGGGCGGGCGGTGCCTAAGAGCTACAGGGTGTCGGCCGGAGAGACGTTCGAGGTCGAGATACCGGAGGCGGAGCCGGCGGAGGCCGCGCCGCAGGATATTCCGCTCGAGGTCGCGTTTGAGGACTCGGACGTGATAGTCGTGAACAAGCCGCGCGGCATGGTCGTTCACCCCGCGCCGGGACACCCGGACGGGACGCTCGTAAACGCTCTGCTGCACCACTGCGGGGACTCGCTGTCCGGCGTGGGCGGGAAGCTTCGACCCGGGATCGTGCACAGGATCGACAGGGACACGTCCGGACTCGTCATCGCGGCGAAGAACGACTTCGCGCACAGGAAGCTCGCGGCGCAATTGTCGAACCACACGCTCTCGCGCGTGTATGAGACGGTCGTGCGCGGGGCGCTGCCGGAGGAGCTCGGGACTGTCGCGGCGCCGATAGGGAGAAGCACGGCGGATCGCAAGAAGATGGCGGTGACGGAGCGAAATTCGCGCGACGCCGTGACGCATTACGAGGTTCTGGCGCGTTATCCCGGCTTCACGCACGCGCGCTGCCGCCTTGAGACGGGCAGAACGCACCAGATACGCGTCCACATGGCGTACCTCGGGCACCCGATACTCGGGGACGAGGTGTACGGCGGGCGCGACGCGAAATTCGGGCTTCGCGGACAGTGTCTGCACGCGCGCGAGCTGCGCTTTGGGCACCCGAGGACGGACGCGGAGATATGTGTCGCGACGGATTTGCCGCGATATTTTGAGGATATTTTAGAAAAGCTCGGGAGGCTTTGAGGTATGAAATTTCCCAACATCACATATGTTCTTGCCGCGCTCACGATTGTCGGGACGGCGCTGTTTTTCGTGTACTACGCGTACGTCCTGCAGCCGAGGCGCGGCACGACGGAGTGGATTGACCGCGCTGTACAAAAGCCGCGCTTCCGGTACGCGTTCAAGTCGCACCCGATGGAAAAGCGGGACATCGCGCCGCTCGCGATACTCCTCGCCGTGTTCGCGTTCGTGTCGTTTTGGGAGCTCGGGGATTTTGTCGCGCCGCAGACGTTTTACAAGTTCACGGAGAGCAACAAGAGCACAGTCGTGACTTTGCCGCAGAGCACGCACGTCACGGGCGTGATGTTCTACACGGGACTTATACCACGGACGGAGCCGAACGCGGGCTACACGCTCGAATACTCGCCGGACGGGTACGCGTGGATGCCGGTAGAGCCGCCGGAGGGCAAGGAGACGGTGATGGCGCAGACGCACGCCGACCTGTTCAAGTGGCGCAACGCCGACATCGGAAGCGGCTTTGAGGCGCGACTTCTGCGGATTACGGCGCTGAAACCGCTCACGGAGCTCGGCGAGCTCGCGATACTCGACGGCGGCGGAATTGTCGCGGCGTCGGGCGACGCCTACGAGCTGTTTGACGAGCAGGAGCTTATTCCGGCGCGGCCGTCGTACATGAACGGCATGTATTTTGATGAGATTTACCACGGCCGCGCGGGGTATGAGACGTTGCGGTCGATATATCCGTATGAGACGGTGCACCCGCCGCTCGGCAAGACGATAATCTCGCTCGGAATCGACCTGTTCGGCATGACGCCGTTCGGCTGGCGCTGCATGGGGACGCTTTTCGGCGTCGGAATGCTCGCGGTGCTGTACGTGCTGCTGAAAAACATGTTCGGCAGGACGCTTATCGCGGTGTGCGGGACGCTGCTGCTCGCGTTTGACTTCATGCGCTTCACGCAGTCGCGCCTCGCGACGGTGGACACGTATCCCGTGTTCTTCATTCTGCTGTCGTACCTGTTCATGTACAGGTATATCGCGCAGGACGGGCACACGCCGTTCCGGGAATCTCTGCGCCCGCTCGCGTTCGCGGGGCTGTTCTTCGGCATCGGCGCGGCGTGCAAATGGATTGTGATTTACGCCGGGGCGGGACTTTTCGTGATGTACGTGATAAAGCTCATCACCGACTACAAGTATTATTACGAGGACGGTGAGCCGGGGCTGTACCTCCCGCGCGTGATCAAGACGCTCGCGGCGACGGCGCTGTTCTTCATCGCAATACCCGTGATTATTTACTGCCTGAGCTACATGCCCTACGGCCGCGCGCGCGGCATGACGGTGAAAAACGGTATGCTCTGGAACCCGGAATACTACAAGATGATCTGGAAGGTGCAGGTCAACACGTTCAATTACCACAGCAAGGGTGTGCTCGACGCCGTACACCCGTACTCGTCGTGGTGGTACCAGTGGGTGGCGGACGAGCGGCCGATTCTCTACTACCTCGACTACCCCGCGGCGGGCATGAAGTCCACGTTCGGGGCGTTCGGCAACCCGATAATCTGGTGGGGCGGGTTCGCGGCTGTCGTCACGATGGTCTACCGCACGGTGCGTTACAAGGACGCGAAGGCGCTTTTGATCGTCATCGGCTTCCTGTCGCAGATTTTGCCGTGGCTGCTCGTGCGGCGGATTGTGTTCGTGTACCACTACTTCCCGTCAACGCTTTTCCTCGTGCTCGCGCTCGCGCACATGTTCGACACGCTCGCGGAGCGCGGGGAGCGGCTCGGCCGACGCGTCGCGGTCGCGTTCACGTCGGCGTCGGGGGCGCTGTTCGTGCTGTTCTACCCCGTGCTGTCGGGGATGACGATGCCCAACGCGTATTTTGAAAAGGTGCTCAAGTGGTTTCCGAGCTGGCCGTTTTAGAGAAATTGCCGGGAGATGATGAAAAATGAAGATAGTCATTACACGCGAAGGCAAGCCCACTTATATGTGTTCAACGGAAGGCAGCATTGTTTATGTTCGGGAGCAAGGCCGTGATGAACTTCGGACTGTAAGCTTGGTTATATCGTATGAGAGCAATCAAGTCAACGCAAACACACTTATCACAGGTACCTATGAGCAGTGCCAGCAATGGCTCTCCGCGATTGTACAGGCGGAGGAAGCGGGGACGCGCGTGTTTTACATCAACTACTAAAAAAAACCGGGCGGCGTCAGCCGTCCGGTTCCGTATTGTCAAGCCACGATATCTCCAGCCGCAGCCCGTCCGGCGTGTACACGACGTACCGCCGCAGTCCGAAGAAGAGCGACACCGCGAGCAGCACTGCGGCGATGACGAGCCCGATGAGGAATTTCGCAAAAAACCGCGCGGCGCGGTGATTTTTGTATGTGCGCGGGACGTATCTCGCCATTGCTACCGCTCCAATTCCGCTATTTTTTCGACGCGGCGCGTGTGCCGCCCGCCCTCAAACTCCGTTGACAGGAACACCTCGACGATTTTCAGCGCGAGGCCCGGGCCCGTGACGCGCGCGCCGAGGCAGAGAATGTTCGCGTCGTTGTGCAGGCGCGTTGCCTCGGCGGAGAAGCAGTCCCCGCAGAGCGCGGCGCGTATGCCGCGCACCTTGTTCGCGGCGATGGACATGCCGATTCCCGTGCCGCAGACGAGGATTCCGCGCGCGCACTCACCCGACGCGACGGCATCGGCGACCGGCTTCGCGTAGTCGGGGTAGTCGCAGCTGTCCTCCGAGAACGTGCCGAAGTCGCGGTACTCGAGATTCTTCCCGTCGAGCAGTGATTTTATCTCCCGCATGAGATTATACCCGCCGTGGTCGCATCCTAAAGCAATCATTTGGGTTACTCCTTTATTTTTCTGCACTCCATATAAAATCGCTTGTCCCACGCCTCGCCGATGGAAAAACTTTTACGCGGGAAAACTCCGCGCGACTCCACGGTCTTGAATAGATCCGCCTTCTCCATCGTCGGCAGGTAGACGCCGACGTTGCCGGGCTGCGCCGCGAGCGCGTCGAACGCCGCGTCGCCGTGGATATAGTCCACGCGGCAGCCGAGGGAGTCGATGTAGTCCTGAATGTCGGCGATTATGTCGCCGATCGGCGCGTTTTTCGCAAAAACCTCGCCGGAAATGCCGCCGGAGGAGTATTTTATGACGTAGCTGCCGTCGCCCCCGGCGGCTTTTTTGAGGTTTGCGGTGAACTCCGCCGCGTCCACGCCGAACACGACGCGGTGAATCGCGTGGAAGTCGATCGCGGGATCGAAGACGTTGTTCAGCTCGACGAGTGCGTACCGCGCCGCGCGGTTCTCCTCGTACAGCAGCTTCGCCGCCGCGAGGGAGTGGTTGCCGTCGCCGACCTTTATGCCGCCGGGCAGCGCCTCGACAGCCGCCGCGACGCGCTGCGCGAGCTCGCCGTCGATAAGCCGCCCCGTGAGGTGGCCGCTGTCCTCCATGAGGTCAATATCGTACAGCACGGGCAGGTCGAGCGACAGCAGCGGCGCGATTATCGCGTTCTCCGCGTCCTCAATGAGCGCCATGACGTGCGGCGTCTCAAGCGGTGAGCCGCGCCGCGCCTCCGCCCTCGGCGGCAGGCGTGACGGCACCGTCTTTTCCGTGGCGCGAATCCGCGCGGGCGCGCCCGTGTAGTCGTACTCCGCGAGGTCAATCGCGCCGACTATGCCGTGGCGCGCGCGCCCATCGCGCAGGAAGCGCGTGACGAGGATGAGGCTGTCGGGATACTCCTCAAAAAGGCCGCCGCGCAGGTACTTTTCCGCGTTGACGCCGACGTCGGCAATGCGCTCCGCCGCGTCGCCGTCGTCGAGATACGCTTCGGGGACGATAAGCCGCAGTGAGGACGGCGCGAGGCCGACGCAGCCGGACACGCGGTCCCAGTACTCGCGCTCCGACGAGAACTGGTCGCAGGCGACGACGGGCCACTTCGCGAGCTCCCAGACGCGCGGCAGCAGAATATTTGCGGGATTAAAAATCATCACTTACCTCCGTAGGCCTTTTTCAGCTCGCGTATGAACTCCGGGTCGCTGCCGCAGCACGCGCCGATTATCGCCGCGCCGGAATCGACGAACGCCCCCATCTGCGCCGCGAATTCCTCCGGCGTGACGGCGTAGGAGCCGTCGCCACCGGGCAGTCCGGCGTTCGGCTTCGAGATAAGCGGCAGGGCGGTCAGCTCCGAAAGCTCTCGAAACACGGGAAAAACCTCGCGCGGGAGCAGGGAGCAGTTGACGCCGATAGCCGCCGCGCCGAGCCCCTCGAGCGCGCGGACGAAATCAGCCGGAGACGCGCCCGTGTACGTGCGGCCGCTTTTGTCAAACGTCATCGTCGCGAATATCGGCAGCTCGCACGCGTCGCGCGCTGCCCGCACGGCGGCGGCGAGCTCCGTGACGTCGCTCATCGTCTCTATCGCGACGATATCGGCCCCGGCGGCCGCGCCGATCTCAATCTGCTCGCGGAACATGCTGTACGCGTGCTCCGGCGTGAGCTCGCCGTAAGGCTCCATGAATTCGCCGATCGGCCCGACGTCGAGCGCGACGAGCGCGCCCGGCGCGGCGGTTTTCGCGATTTTCACGCCCGCCTCGACAATCTCGCGGACGGAGTGACCTGTCGGGGCGAGGGCGCGGGAGTTCGCCCCGAACGTGTTTGTGCAAAGAATGTCGCTGCCCGCCTCGCGGTACGCGCGGTGGATGGCGGCGACGGCGTCGGGGAGGCGGAGGTTCATAATGTCGGAGCGCTCTCCGGGCTCGAGCCCGCTTTTTTGGAGCATGGTGCCCATCGCGCCGTCAAAAAACAGCAGGTCGCGGTCAAGATAGCGGCTCATACGAAACCCTCCAAGGTCGCTTTTTTTATAATGTTACCCCACGCCGCGAAATAAGTAAAGCGATTTTGAAAAAAATATTTTGTATTCAGGAAAAATCTGTGATATACTGACTACACAATAAATACCTTTCCGAAATTGGAGGGATTGCAATGAGCAAATTTGTTATTGCCCTTAGCCGTGAGTACGGCAGCGGGGGGCGCGACATCGGCAAGCAGCTCGCGGAGGAGCTCGACATCGGCAGCTACGACAAGTCGATAATCAAGCTGACGGCGGAAAAAAGCGGACTCGCTCCCGGCTACGTCGAGGAGAGCGAGGAGAAGGTCGCGAACAATTTTCTGTACAACGTGCAGTACTCGTCGTCGTACCCGAGCATTGATTCCATTGTGTACTACGAGACGCCCACAAACGACAAGATGTTCATCGCTCAGTCCGCGGTCATACGCGAGCTCGCGGATAAGGAGAGCTGCGTGATCATCGGGCGCTGCGCCGATTACGTGCTGCGCAACGCGGAAAACCTCGTGCGCGTCTTTATACGCGCGGACATTACGGAGCGCGCAAAACGCGCGGTGGAGCTGTACGGGCTCACCGAGAAAAACGCCGAGGCAACAGTCCGCAAGACGGACAAAAGCCGCGCGAACTACTACAAATACTACACAAATCGCGCATGGGGCGCGCCGGAGAACGCGGATATCATGATAAACTCCACGTTTACGGGGGTTGACGGCGCCGTGGCGATTATCAAGACGATGCTGAAGGAAAAGGGTCTGGTCTGAGAGCTGTAAACCGCACGAATCACCCCGCGTATAATACGCGGGGTGATTTTTATGCCGACATATGACCGCGCGGCCGCCGTGGCCTACGCGCACAGGTACGCGCTCGCGCCGAACGGGGCGTATTACAGCTTTGAAAAGCTCGGCGGCGACTGCACGAGCTTCGTCTCGCAGTGCCTGTACGCCGGGTTTCCGGAGATGAACTACTCGCGCGCGGGGTGGTACTACAACAGCGTGTCGAGCCGCAGCCCGTCATGGAGCGGCGTGGAGTTTCTGCGCGACTTCCTCGTGTCCGGCGGCGCGCGACCCGGCCCCGCGGCGCGGGAATCGGAGCCGCAGGACGTTGCGGCGGGGGATATCGTGCAGCTCTCGTTTGACGGGGGCGCGTTCTCGCACTCGCTCTTCGTCGTCGAGGTCACGCGGACGGATATCCTCGTCGCGACGCACAGCTATAACGCGGATTACAGGCCGCTCGGCAGCTATGAGTACAGGCGCGCGCGGGCGCTGCGCGTTCTGTAAAAAAGGGTGGAAAGCCTCGGCGGTTTGTGGTATACTGCGAAAAAACGCAAAAAAGGAGCCGATACATATGATACCGACACCCGCCGAGGCGCAAGCGATTTTGGAGAAGTACAACAAGGAGGCGTACCACCTGCACCACGCGCGCGTCGTGTCGGGCGTGATGCGGCACTTCGCCGCCGAGTACGACCCGGGGCGCGAGGAGTTCTGGGCTGTCGTCGGGCTGCTGCACGATATCGACTTTGAGCTGTATCCGGAGGAGCACTGCGTAAAGGGCGAGGAGCTTCTGCGTGAGAACGGCGTAGACGAGAGCATAATCCACGCGACGATGTCCCACGGCTACGGCATCGCGCCGACGCCGCACGCGCCGGAGAATGTCATGGAAAAGATACTTTTCGCCGCCGACGAGCTCACGGGGCTTATCGGCGCGGTCGCGATAATGCGGCCGTCGGGGAGCGTGTCCGACCTCGAGCTGCCGAGCGTGAAGAAGAAGTACAAGGACAAGAAATTCGCCGCCGGGTGCTCGCGCGAGGTGATCGCGCGGGGCGCGGAGGAGCTCGGCTGGACGCTCGAGGAGCTCATTGAGCGCACGATACTCGCAATGAGGACGGTCGAGGGGCTGTGAGGTTGGGTTGACTCCCGCAATGAGCGCAACCCGAGGGTGGGTTGACTCCCGCAATGAGCGCAACCTGAAGTTGGGTTGACTCCCGCAACGGGCGCAACACGAGGGTGGGTTGACTCCCGCAACGGGCGCAACCCGAGGGTGGGTTGACTCCCGCAACCTGAGGGTGGGTTAACTCCCGCAACGAGCGCAACACGCGCCGTTTCTCACACTCCCGTCAAGTCCCACAGGGGGATATACGCCTGCTCGTCGCCGGGCGGATCCTGATAAAAGCCGTCCTCGATGCGCGAGTCCATGAGATAGCCCACCGCCGCGTCGTGCTCCGCGCGCGTGAGCTGGCGGTTGGGCTCCGGGCGCTCCGGCGCGCAGACCGGCGTGTACTGGCTCATCAGCGAGAACAGCACGTCGCCGGGCGCGAACGTCTCCGCGACCCAGTCTATGACGCGGAACGTGTTCTCAAGCTCCCCCGGAAGTACAAGGTGGCGTATCAGCACGCCGCGCCGCAGCAGGCCGTCCCCGCCGAGAACGTACCGCCCCGTCTGGCGGAACATCTCGCGCAGGGCGGCCTTTGCCGCGTCGGGATAGTCCGGCGCGGCGGAATAGCGCGCGGCCGGTTCGGTGAGGGCGTATTTCATGTCCGGCATGTAGATTTGAACCTTGCCCTCGAGCGTTTTTAGCGTCCCGACGGACTCGTACCCCGACGAATTCCAGACGACGGGCGCCGCAAGCGGCTCCGCCAGCGAATCGGCGATTGCCGCCGCGAAGTGCGTCGGGGTGACGAGGTTGATGTTGTGCGCGCCCTGCGCGATAAGCTCGAGGTATATCTCCCGCAGGCGCGACGGCGTGACGGTTTTGCCGACGCCGCCGACGCTTATCTCGCGGTTCTGGCAGTAGACGCACCGCAGCGCGCAGCCGCAGAAAAACACCGTGCCGGAGCCGTTTTCGCCGGAGATGCAAGGCTCCTCCCACATGTGGAGCGCCGCGCGGGCGATTTTCGGGTCCGTACCGGCGCGGCAGAGGCCGTCGCCCGCGCCGGCGGAGCGCGCGGCGTTGCACCCGCGCGGGCAGAGGTTGCAGATCACGCCTTTTTCCTCACTTTTTGTCCAAGGGGATATCGCCGAGGTTCACGTCCTGCGTCGCGTCCACGGCGTCGAAGTTCTTTGTCGCGAAGCCCTTCGCCTCGATCACGACGTCGTATTTGCCCTCCGCGAGGTCGGTGAACCAGAAGTCGCCGAACTCGTCCGTCGCTATGTGGTACGTCTTGCCGCCGTTCGTCGCGCGGACCTTTGCGCCCTCGATCACGTCCTTTTCCACGGGGTCGTAGACCGTGCCCGCGATGAAGCGGCCGGGGATATTGCGATAAAACACCTTGGGGCGCAGGCCCGTCTCGGGGTTTCGCACCGTGGAGCCGACGATGAAGTCCTGAAGCTCCGCCTCTTCGCCGAAGCCGAGCGCGTCCGTCGGGCACGCCTCAACACAGCGCGGGAGCTTGTAGCCGTTGTCGAGCAGGTGCGCGCAACCCGTGCACTTCTGGCAGATTTTCAGCTCCTCATTGAAGTAAATCGCCTCATACGGGCACGCGGCCTGACACGCTTTGCAGCCGACGCACTTCTCCGGGTCGAGGATCACGAGCCCATCGTCGCGGCGGTACAGCGCGCCGTGTTTGCAGACGTCGATGCACGCCGCTCTTTCGCAGTGGTTGCACAGCTCCGTGACGTAGTGGATTTTCACCTTGGGGATCGTGCCGCCGACGTGCTCGCGCAGCTTTGCCCAGAACTGGCCGATCTCCGGCTGGGGCTTCGCGTAGGGCGTCCAGTCGTTGCCGACGTGCTCATCCTTGCAGGCGAGCTGGCAGTTATAGCAGCCGTTGCACTTGGACACGTCAACGGTGAATACTTTTGACATCTTTTCTTCCTCCTAATTTTTCATCCAGCCGTCGAGACACACGCCCGTGGCAACGTCCACCTTGCGCGCGAATGCCTCCGGGTGAGCCGACCGCCAGCCGTCCATCTCCGCGTCCGTGACGGCGGCGATATCGACGAGAAAGCCGCTTATCACCATGCCCGTGACCTTGTCCGAGGTTATCGCGTGCGGCGAGATGAGGTTGATTGCCCCGCCGCGGTCAATCGCCTCGGCGTCGATCGGGTCAAAGCGCGAGCCGTGATCGACGTACACGACGCCGGGAATCAGGCGCTGGGTCGGATATGCGGCGCACAGCACGGCGCCGCGGTCGTTGAACACCTTTACGATGTCGCCGAACGCGATCCCGCGCTCCCGCGCCGTGTCGGGGTGGAGCCACGCGGGCTCATACTGATAGCCGTCGCGCGCGCGGATTTTCATCGTGTTTATCTCGCGGTTCCACGTGATGTCGTCGAGCTGCGCGTGGAAGCGCCAGCGCCCGTGGTTCGACATGCACAGTAGCGGATACGTCTTTGCGCGCTCTCCGCCGCGGCGCTCGTCGTGGTTTTCGCTGCGCTCCACCCACTTGGGGTACGGCGGGCGCTCCGGGTCGTCGGGGAAATATTTTTCGATCGCCGTGGACGTGAATTCGAGCTTGCCCGTCGGCGTCGTAAGCGGGTTTTTCTCCGGATCGACGGCGAACGTGCTTATCCCGACGGCTCTCTTGTGCACCTCGGGGTCGACGGGGATGACGAAGATGTCCTTTTTGTGGAACTCGTCCTCCTTGTCGAGGTGGGCAACGCCGGAGCCCTGCCAGAACAGCTCGATGACGCGCTTGACCGACATCTCGTCGCCCGTGTAGGCGTTGTACACGTCCTCGCCGAGCTTTTTCGCGACGGCGGCCACGCAGTCAAAGTCGTTGAGGGACTCGCCCACGGGCGGACAGGCGGGGTACTCGTGATACACCGAGGTGAACACGCCGCCGCCGGCGTCGTCCGCGATGTCCTCCATCTCAAACTTCGTCGCGACGGGGAGAATGATGTCCGCGAGGTAGCAGTCGTTCTCAAGCCACGGGTGCTGCGCCACGACGCACTCTATCTCCTCGCTGCGCAGCGCCTTGACGAAGTTGAAGCCGTCGTTCCAGCACGTGACCATGCACGGGGAGTCCGTCCAGATCATGTGTATGCGCGAGCAGCCGGGGGCGGGGAACTCGTGCTTCGTCCACTGCTCCTCCGCCGGGCCGCAGAACGATTTGAGGCCCCACCACTCGATGTGGTCTTTCAATATCGCGTCGTGAACCATGCACTTCGGAATCGACTGCTGCGGGGCGAGGCCGTCCGTCGTGAGCGACTTGAATTCGCGTATGGCCTCCTCCACGGCGTCGCCGTCTGTTTCGCCGCGCATCTGCGCGAGCTTGCGGAAGCTGTTCGCCACGTTGTCGGAGCCGCCGATATTGCCCTTCATCAGCGCCTGCTGCGCCATGAACGCCTCGTCAAACACCTCGCCCTCCGCGACGGGCGTCGGTACGAGGTCACAGCGTATGGGTACGTTGATGACGGCCTCGCCCTGGTACGGCATGGTGTACGGCTCCGTGTGCAGATGCCACTCGAGCCACTTCGCCTGGTGTACGCCGGGCTTGCCGAGCCCCTGCATACCGAGCAGAATTGATTGCAGGCGCGCGGGCTCCGTCGAGAACGGGCCGCGTATGCCCGGGCCGCCGTTGCCGATGGAGATGCTCGTCACTTTTTTGCCCCATGCGCGCGCGAGCGCCTTTATAGTCCACTCCGGCACGCCGCACTTTTCCGACGCCCACGCGGGCGTCTTCGGCTCTCCGTCCTCACGGCCGAGCACGTAGTCGAAGAAAGGCTCCGTCCCGACGGCGTGCGTCGCGACGTATTCCTTGTCGTATGTGCCGTTTGTCAGCCAGACGTGCGCGATAGCGAGGTACAGCGCCGCGTCCGTGTTCGGCAGCACGGGTATCCACTTGTCGGCGTTGCGGCAGGCGGAGTAGTTGAGCGCGGGGTCTACAAATACGTATTTCACGCCGAGAGAGTGTATCCACGACGACAGGCGGCTGGCGAGATAGCCGTCGAAGCCGACGGACGTCGTCTCCGGATCCGCCGCCCAGAAGAGCAGCATCTCGGAGTGCTGCGCGATGTCCGGCCAGACGTTGCCGGAGGGTTGCATCTCGCCGACGGGCTCTCCGCCCCAGACGTTTTTGCTGCCCCAGGCGTAGCCCTCCCACGAGTCCATGTTGCGCATCTGGATCGTGTAGCCGCCGAGCAGCGACAGCAGCCGGTTTGCGCAGCCGTGGGAGGGCGCGACGTGCTTGCCCTCGCCGTGCATGTCCGCCTCCGACAGCACTGCCGTCATCCCGTACTTCTCGCGCGTGCGCAGAAGCTCGTCCGCGATCAGCTGCGCCGCCTCGTCCCACGAGATGCGCTCATAGCCGCTTTTGCCGCGGTTTTGCGTGTTGCGCTCACCCTTTGGATCCCAGTCCACGCGCTTTAGCGGCCAGCGCACGCGGTTTTCGGAGTAGACGCGCTTTTTGTACGTCATGAAGTAGCAGCCGGGCAGCGTGTGCCGCGGCGGGGAAAAGGAGCTTCCGTGGGCATTGAGCTTCCACGGATTTTTGTCGTCCCAGTCGATGTAGTCCTCGTATTGCAGGGGGCGGATACGCGTCATTTTGCCGTCCTTGTCCGATTCAACGACCGTGGGGAGGCCGCTGCGTGGGCCGAGAAGGCTCGCCGCCTTGAATACGCGCCTGTTGGCCCGGATATCGATGGATTTCTGTGCCACTGCTTTCCCTCCTTGCCTTTACCGTGATATTGCTTCCATTATACATGTTTTCGGGCGGAATACAAACAAGTTTATTTGCCGAAAATTTTCGCCGTTTTGTGGGCAGAGTGCCGAACGGCGCACCACGCGCGCCGCCGCGACATAACATGTCGGGTGAGTACCTCACACAAAACAACGAAACGGAGTAAAATTTATGGGCGGATTAATATACTTTCTCGGAAGCCCGCTTTTCTGGGGACTGTTCATCGCGGCCGCCGCGATATCCTCACTGCTTACGAGAGGCTTTATCAAAAGAAAGCGCCCGGTGCGGCCGATAATGCCGCCGGCGCCGCCGCAACCACCTGCGCCGCCGCAGCCACCGTCGCCGTCGCCGGACAACAGACCCTGCGGAGACAACCCGCCGGGCCCTACTATGCGCCCCGACAAAACTACAACAACGAGTCGGGGCGCGTATCCGGAAGATATTACAAGTGACCTCAGGGAGATTGAGCGGCTGCTCGACGACATGGGCTACGGCTATGACCCGCGCGGGAACGTGTTCTACACGACCGTCGGGGCGTGGCAGAGAAAATACGGCTATTGCAGGCTGTATGACGAATCAATAGCGCCCTGCGGCATTATCGCGGACTGTGAGCCCATATACTTTGAGTACGGGGGCGAGCAGTACATGATAGAGCTCTGGAAGGGCCAGTACGGCATGACGACGGGGTGCGAGGTCGGCATATACACGAATTCCGGCAAGGCACTGCTCGGCAGCGACTGGTACCGCAGCGTACCGGACGGCGAAATGCTCGACATGGCGGTAACGCTTTTCAAGAACGGGCAGGAGATGTTCACGCGGCGCGCGAAGCACTGGTGGCTGACGGGCTTTGTGCTCGGCGAGTTCTCAAACACGAATGAGCTGTCGCTGCTCACCTCGATAACCTTCCCGGACTACGGCATGATGGGCGCGTTTCTCGACGCGCTGTGGACTGCCGGCTACTCACATCTTGAGGCGTTCGCGCGCGGCGACACCGTGACCGTGTACTTCACGGAGCCAAAGGTGGCGCAGCCGTTTACGAGGACAAAGCTGCTTGAAAAATTCACGCAGACGAAGAACAGGCTGCTGTGCACCGAATTCCGGCGCATAGTCGGCGGCAACACGGACATGTACGACATACTCGCGTTCTTAAAGGCGCAGTATCCGGATATATACGAGTCGGCGATAGAGATGGGTCGTCCGGCGGAGGCGTTCACGAGGTATGTGGGCGAGCTGCCGGGGCTCGGTTGACGGAAAATTACCGGGGCGGCCTCGCCGCCCCGGCAGGGCAGGGAGGAGCCGCGCATGGAAAATCACATAGACAGGGCCTACGCGAACGCGAGAGTGATGGACTTTGACGACTCCGCGCGCATAGTGATAATGAGCGACTGCCACAGGGGCTACGGCGGCTGGGCGGACAGCTTTTCCGTGAACCAGAACAACTATTTCGCCGCACTGCGCTACTATGAGCGCAACATGTTTACATACTTTGAGCTCGGCGACGGCGACGAGCTCTGGGAGAACAGGCGGTTTTCCGACATCTCCGCCGTGCACTGCCACGTGTTCTGGCTGCTCGCGAAGCTCTACGACGAGGGGCGGCTCGTCATGCTCTACGGCAACCACGATATTGAGAAAAAGCAGAAGCCCGGCCTGATGAACACGTATTATGACGCCACAAAGACGGAGGCGTGCCCGCTTTTTCCCGGTATGACGGTGTATGAGAGCGTGGTGCTGCGCCGCCGCCCGGACAGGGAGGAGATATTCCTGCTGCACGGCCACCAGGCGGATTTTCTCAACGACAGCCTCTGGCCGCTCGCGCGGTTTCTCGTGCGGCACCTGTGGAAGCCGCTTCAGGTCGTGGGCATAAAGGCCCCGGCGACGGGTTCCGTACACACGCGCGCGCGCGACAAGACGGAGAAGCTGCTGTCCGGCTGGGCGAGCGCGAACCGCACGCTCATGATAGCCGGACACACGCACAGACCCGTGTTCCCGGAGCCGGGGCAGTCGCTGTACCTCAACGACGGGAGCTGCGTGCACCCGAGGTGCATAACGGCGATTGAGCTCGCCTCCGGCTCCGTGTCGCTCGTCAAATGGAGCAACAAGACGAAGCCGGACGGCACGCTTTACGTCGGGCGCGACGTGCTCGCCGGGCCGTACAGGGTCGCGAGCTATTACAGGAGGGCGGCGGCGAATCGCGCGGCGGACGGCTTGACGGCGGCGCGGTAATGTGGTAATATCTACGCGGAATGTTGGGTTTTGGATTGTTGTATCGCGCAGAAGCGCGGCATAATTAATCCGTCACAGAAGTGGCGCTTCAATTCAGAATTCAAAATCTGAAATTCAACATTACAAAGGAGAAATTAACCATGCACATTCCGGAAAACTATCTGTCCCCCGCGACGTGCGCCGTGATGGCCGCCGCCGCAGTCCCCGTCATCGCGGTTGCGGTGAAAAAGGTGAGAAGTGAGGTCACGCGGGCAAAGCTGCCGATGCTCGGCGTCGGCGCGGCGTTCTCATTCCTGCTGATGATGCTCAACCTGCCGCTTCCCGGCGGCACTACGGGTCACGCGGTCGGAGGCACGCTCATCGCGATACTCCTCGGGCCGTGGTCGGCGGCGCTGTCGGTCTCGACGGCGCTGATTATCCAGGCGTTTCTGTTCGGCGACGGGGGGATACTCTCGCTGGGCGCGAACATCTTCAACATCGCGTTCATCCTGCCGTTCGTCGGCTACGCGGTGTACAAGCTGATAAGCGGCGACGGAAAATCAAAGGGGCGCGAGTACGCCGCGGTCGCCGTAGGCTCGTGGTTCGGACTGAACGCCGCCGCGCTGTTCACGGCTGTCGAGTTCGGGCTTCAGCCGCTGCTGTTCAAGGGCGCGGACGGGTTGCCGCTGTACTGCCCGTATCCGCTGAGTGTCGCGATTCCCGCGATGATGATTCCGCACATGCTCGTGGCGGGCGTGGCGGAGGCGCTTTTCACCGTGCTTATCGTCGCGTATATCAGAAAAGTCTCCCCCGGCGACATCTACGAGGGTGAGCGCAAGCGCCCGAAGGGGCTGTACGCGCTCGTCGTCGCGCTGATTGCCGCCGTGCCGCTCGGACTTCTCGCCGCGGGAACGGCGTGGGGCGAGTGGGGCGCGGAGGAGATAGGCGAGCTCGCGGGCTACGTGCCGGCCGGACTCGCGGGCGGGTTTGAGTTCTCCGCGATAATGCCCGACTACACGATCTCCGGCCTGCCGGAGATTCCGGGGTATATTCTCTCCGCGATTTTCGGCGCGGCGATTACGATCGTGCTGTTCCGACTCATCGCGGGGCTCGCAAAGGAAAAGAAAAGTTAATGCCGGAGTGGCTGAGTAAACCGGAGGGCTATGCGGCGGCGCGGGACAGGGATACGTTCATCGACAGGAGCGTCCTTGCCCTGCTCTCCCTGATATCGCGGCTGCGCACGGCGGGCGCGGAGCCTGCGGGGCGGTTCGCGGTTGACCCGTTTTTCAGGGTGGCGGCGACGCTTCTGCTTGTCGTCGCCGTGTCGCTCGCGCGCGAATTCGCCTCCGTGTACGTCACGCTGACGTTCGTGACGGTGCAGCTCGCGGCGCTGCCGTCGCGCGCGCTGCGCGGGACGCTGAAATTCACGCTTATCACGACGGCGTTCACGTTTATCGTCGTCCTGCCGTCCGCGTTTCTCGGCAACAGGTACTCGATAACGATGCTGCCCGCGAAGGTGTTCGTCTCCGTCGCGGCGGTGAACATACTCTCGCGCACGGCGCGGTGGGACGCCCTGACGGGCGCGCTCGGGCGGCTGCGCGTGCCGGATATCTTCGTGTTTCTGCTCGATATAACGGTGAAGTACATATTCATGCTCGGGGAGTTTGTGCTGCAATCGTTACAGGCGCTCGGTCTGCGCTCCGTGGGGAGGAACGACAGGCGCTACGGCTCGCTCTCCGGCGTCGCGGGCGTGCTGTTTCTCAAATCGCGGCAGATGGCGGAGGAGACGCACTGGGCGATGGAATGCCGCGGGTTTGCGGGGAAATATCCGCGCCCGGCGCGGCTCCGCGTGGGCGCGGCGGACATTTTATACTGCGCGGTGAGCCTCGCGGTTCTCGCGGCTTTTGTGTGGATTGAGGTGAGGGCTTGATTGAGCTTGACGGAGTTTCATACGCGTATGAGGGCGACATCACGGCGCTTGAGAACGTGACGCTGACGATTCGCGAGGGCGAATCCGTGGCGCTGCTCGGCTCAAACGGCTGCGGTAAATCGACGCTTTTGAAGATAATATGCGGCGTACTCACGCCGCAGAGCGGCACGTACAGCTTCAACGGCGACGTGATAACGGCGAAAACGCTGTCCAAGCCCGTGTTTTCAAAGACGTTTCACCAGCGCGTCGGCTTCGTGTTCCAGAATTCCGACGCGCAGCTCTTCTGCGCGACCGTCGCCGACGAGGTGGCGTTCGGCCCGAGGCAGATGGGTCTGCCGGAGGAGGAGATATCGCGCCGCGTCGCCGACTGCCTCGAGATGCTCGGCCTGACGGGCTTTGAGAACCGCGCTCCGTACCACCTCTCGGGCGGCGAGAAGCGCAAAACCGCGATTGCGGCGGCGCTGGCGATGAACCCCGACGTGCTCGTGCTCGATGAGCCGATGAACGGCCTCGACCCGCGCGCGGAGCGCTGGCTCGCCGGGTTTTTGAAGCAGCTCGCGTCGTCGGGAAAGACGGTCGTCACCTCGACGCACGACCTCGAGCTCGTGCGCGAGATATCGACGCGCGCGGCGCTCTTCGACGAGAACCACGCGATAGCCGCCGACGGCAAAACCGACGACGTGCTGTCGGATATCGACCTGCTGCGCCGCGTGAACCTCGTGGACAGGTTCTACCACAAGCACGGCGACGGCGGACACGTACATTTCCA
>JAISKU010000181.1 GCA_031261245.1 Oscillospiraceae bacterium
TCGTTATGTCCTCGAGCACTACCTCGCCCGGCTTCGGCATCGCGCCGAAGCCGTTTTCCGCGCTTCCCACATACGTCACGCCGAGACCAGTCACAACCGGGCCGTTCGGAGCCGACTGCGGCGTCAGCAGCTCATCCGTCACGCCGCCCATATACGGCTCCAGCATAGACGGCACGTACTCATACGGCTCATGCCGCAGCATACGCAGATAATTCTCTCTCGGAGTCATAGCCATATCACGTCCTACCGCTCGGCGGGCGCGTATTCCGTGGGAGCGGATTCTTCATGCCCATGCGGTACTCCTCACCCGTATCCTTGCGCACCCAGACGGTGGACAGCCGCTGCTTCGCCGGCGGTACGAGCGTCAGCGCGTCGTGCGGACACTCCTCCACGCAGCCGCCGCAGAACCAGCACTCCTCCGCGTAGACGACAATAGGCTCGCCGCCGCGCTCGGGATTCGGTATCATCACGTCGCAGGGGCACACGTTCACGCAGGAGTTGCAGCCCACGCACTTGTTCTTATCAAATTCCAGAACCTTACACGGTCCGGTCTGACTTGGCATTGAAAACATAGCTCAACCCTCCAATTCCGCGTATTTTTGATAATTTTCTTCAAGATCGCCCGAATATTCGCCCTTCAGGTAGTAGTCCACCGGAATCTTGCGCGATTTCACGCCCTGCTCGTCCTGACTTATGGAGACCCAGCAGTGCCAGTCCTCCGTGTCCTCGGGGAAGTCGTTGCGGACAAAGCCGAGCACCTTGCAGCTCGCCTGACGCGACTTCGACGCCTCGAGATGCGCGATGCCGAGCTCGCACAGCGACAGGCTCTCAATCGCCCGCACAAGCTCGTGCGGGTTTGAGGCGTACATGCGCTGTCCCTCGGTTTCGAGCAGATCCTTCATGCGCCGCAGACCGATTTCAAGCGTGTGCTCCGTCTTGTAGTCGCCGCAGTAGTCCTGCATGAGCCGTGCCACGGCGTAATTGAGCTCCTTCCAGCCGATGTCGCCGCCCTCGGAGGACACCGGCGCGTAGCACCGCGCCTTTTCGCGCTCAATCTGCTCCCTGTCCGGCTCAACCGCGCCGTTCTGCTTTGCGAACACAGCCGCCTGCCGCCCGGTGTAGCGCCCTGCGGTGTGGCTCTCTCCGTGACATCCCTGGCTCGGAAGCGGCCCGCAGCCCGCCGCGAACAGCCCCGGCAGCGTGGTTTGCAGCCGCCAGTCTGTCAAAAATCCGCCCTCGCCGCCTCTCCAGCTGCTCGGCGTCTGGTCGCCGCCGCACCAGGACGTGTCCAGCGGGAACTTGCTGTAGTCGGAAATCGGATATTGCAGCATGTCCTTCGCCGGGTCAAAGCCCCAGTCCGTCAGATTCTTGTAAATCGGCACGCGGCACTTTCCCTCGTGCGCGAGCATCAGCTGGAATATGATATCGCGCGATTTCTCGCTCATTCCGGGGAAATCCGTGTAGAACGGCATCTGGTACTCGCCGCTCTGAACCTTATCCCACAGGTGCGGATCCGTCGTGGTTATCTTGTACTTCGGCATTTGCCCGTGGTCGAGCGCGATACCGTGCCCGATGATGAACGAGCCCTCCTCGGAGGATTTGAAAATGCCCTCCTCGTCGTATATCAGGTTGCCCTCCGCGTCGGCGTAGTGTACCTCCTTGCCGTCCTTGTCAATGACGCGCGAACCCTGATACGTGTTGTTGTTGTTGCCCGTGCTGTACGGAGCGTAGCCGAGACCGGAGAGCAGACTCTGCCCGCTCTGCTCCATCATTATCAGCTCCGCGCCCGCGCGCCAGCCGATGATGTGACCCATCGACGTCTGATTGAGGTTCGTCATGGTCTGCGACTCCGTCATCTCGGGCGCAAAGTTGTACAGGCGGTTTGTGTGCCCCGTGCTAACGATAACCGCCTTGGCCTTGAAGATGAAAAACTCGCCCGTGCGGTCATTCACGCCTGTGGCTCCGATAACGCGCGCGCCGGGCTTGCCGCCCTCGGTCAGCAGCGAGGTGATGCACACGCGGTCGTAGACCTCGCAGCCGAGCTCGCGCATCGTCTTGTCCACGACGGGCTTGATGTTGTAGCCGTAGATACGCAGACAGTGCTTGTTCTCAAGATCGTAGGCGAACATCAGCTTCGTCTCGTCGTCGCGGAATATGCTGCCCTCATACTCGTCGTCAAGGTCGCGTATCTGCACGCCCATCTCCTCGACCTCGAGCAGCGTGTCCCAGCCCTCCTTGCCGATTATGTACCGCGCCAAACCGTTCGTGTAGCCGTCGGTAGTCTCCATGGCCGCCTCGGAGTACATTTTCGGCGTGACCTTTGAACAGGGGTTCGTCACCGCGCCGTGCCAGTGATCGACGCCCGCGCCGCCGGAGCCGCTTCGCTTGCTGAAGCCGCGATCCGCGACGACGACGCTCGCGCCCTTTTGCCGCGCGGCAATCGCAGCCCTGCACCCCGCGACGCCGCCGCCGACGATAAGCACGTCGGCCTCGACTACGTTCTCCTTGCCGTAGCTCACGGGGTATGGCCACTCGGGAACCTTGCCGGTCTTGTTGACATACTCGTGCCAGTTCATAATGTTTCGCTCCTTTCGGTTTTTATTTGTTATTGTCACTATACACCAATCAAAGCGCGGATACAAGCGGTATATTTGTTGAAATTTGATGTCCGGATTTGTGGTATAATGCTATTTATTGCAGGAATAAGCGACGACAGAAAAGGAGTGTGCAAAAATGTTTAACCGGATGATATCAATTCGCGTTATCGTGGCGCTGCTCGTGTCGGCAATGGCGGCCTCCGCGCCGGTACCCGGCGGAACGACGCGCGCCGAATCGACGGCGGCAAACGCGCTTGTGGCGCAACTCGCGGCGATGGACAGCGTGCTGTACGTCTACAAGGACTTCGCGGACGGCGCGAACAATTTCACACAAAAGGCGTGGATGGGCAGCTCCGACAGCAACGTCCCGGAGATGGACGAGGCCGCGGAGGGCGTCTCCGGCATCACGGGCATCAGGGCGGAAATTGACCTGAAAAAGCACACTTGGGGCGGGTATTTATTCGTCAACGGAGTGTTACCGGCCGGCAAAACAAACCCGGAGAGCGACTTCGGAAATGTCGGCGCGGGCTTTGACCTCACCGGAGCAAAAAAGCTCGTGTTCAGCGCGAGAGGAGAGCGCGGGGGAGAGCGCGTCGAATTCTTCGCGGGCGGCCTCGGCTGGGATGAGCGCCTCGGCCCGACGGCGAAATTCGCCGACACGGCAAAGGTATCCCTCGGCTACATAACGCTCGGCGCGAGCTGGCGGCAGTACGAGATACCGCTCGTCGGTAAAAACCTCAGCAGCATCGGCAGCGGCTTCGGCTGGGTGACAAACAACACAAACAATCCCGGCGTAGGCGCTTTGAGCTTTTACATGGACGATATCCGCTACGAATTTGAAAAACCGTCGCCGAAACCCATGTTCTTGCAGAGCTATGCGGCCGTACGTCCCGATAACGACGATTACATCATTAACAACTTCGGCTATTTGTACGACAGTTCCGGGGCTGCCATCGTAATGTCATATGCCGGGAAGCACGAGAGGGCGCGTCAGATTGCCGACGCCATAGTCTACTGCACGGAAAACGACAGGTATTTCCCCGCCGGGCACCTGCGCAACGCTTACTCCGGCGGCGCGGTGGAGAGCTTCCCCAACTGGTATTCCGGCAAGGGCAAGGCGTTCGCCAGACTGCCCGGATTTTACGACCAAAAGGACAAAAAATGGTACGAGGACTACTACTCCGTCTCGACCTCCACCGGCAATCTGGCGTGGGCGCTGCTCGCGCTGATTGAGGTGGGGCGCAACGCCCCGGAGCCGGAGCGCTATATGCGCGCGGCAAAGGAGATCGCGGACTTCATCCTGACGCTCAAGTCCGACACAGGCGGCTTCACCGGCGGCTTTGAGGGCTGGGAGGGCAAGGATTTGATCTCCGTGACCTACAAGTCCACGGAGCACAACCTCGACCTCATCGCGGCGTACAGAAAGCTCGCCGACTGGACGGGGATTAAGTCATACCGCGCCGCGTCGGAGCACGCAAAGGCGTTCGTCCTGTCGATGTACGACGCGAAGCTCGGCTGCTTCTACACCGGCACGGCGTCGGACGGCGTGACGATAAATAAGAGCGTCCTGCCGCTCGACTGCAACACGTGGGCGATACTCGCGCTGGGCGACGACTTCCCGGACTACGCAAAAACGCTGAATTTCATCGAGGAAAATATGGCCGTCGGGGGAGGATACGATTTTGACCAGAACAAGGATGGCGTCTGGTTCGAGGGTACGGCGCAGGCCGCGCTTGCGTACAAGCAGGCGGGCAACGAGGCGAAGTACCGCGAGATTCTGGCGTTCATGAACGCCAACGCGAATCCCGACGGTACAATCACGGCGTCCGACCGCGACGGCGTGTCCACAGGGTTCAATGTCAGCGGGCTTGACATGGCGTGGGAATACGGAAAGCGCACCCACGTGGGCGCGACGATGTGGCTCGCGTTCGCGCAGCTCGGCGTAAATCCGTTCGAGTAAAATCACAAGCGTCAATGAATAGAGGTGTCTGAAATTCGCAGTCGGGACATGACGCGGGGGAGCATCGCCCGCTCACTCATACTGTTCGCGGTACCGCTCTTGCTGGGAAACCTTCTCCAGCAGTTTTACAACGCGGTGGACTCGAGCGTCGTGGGCAATTACGTCAGCTATGAGGCGCTGGCGGCGGTGGGCTCCACCGCCCCGCTGATAAACATGCTTATCTCCCTCGCGCAGGGCTTGGCGCAGGGCGCAAGCGTGATGATATCGCGGCATTACGGCTCAGGCGACGTAAAGGCGCTGCGCGGCACAATGAATACGTCAATAATGCTCTCGCTTATCGTCGGTGTGTTCCTCTCCGCCGTCGGTTTCGTCTTCTGCCCGGGACTGCTGAGGTTCATGGGCACGCCGGAGGACATCATGGAGGGCGCGACGCTCTATCTGCGCATCGTATTCGCTGGCCTGATATTCACGTCGCTGTACAACACCGGCGCGTCCATCTTGACTGCGGTAGGGGACAGCCGCAGACCGCTGTACTTCCTCGCCGTGTCCGCGCTGCTGAACGTAGCGGGCGATCTGCTGCTCGTGCGCGTGTTGAGCTTAGGCATTGCCGGCGTCGCGATAGCCACGGTGTTCGCGCAAATTGTGTCGGTGATCCTCGTCGGCTTCGTGCTCGTGCGCACAAAAGAGGATTACAGGCTGACGCTGCGCGCGGTAAAAATAGAGACGGAGCACGTAAAAACCATCGCGAGCATCGGCGTTCCCACGGCGATACAGAATACGATCATCAGCCTGTCAAACGTCATGGTGCAGTCCTATTTTAACGGCCTCGGAGCCGTTGCGGTGGCGGGCTTTGCCGCGTCGTCAAAAATCGACGCGTTCGCGCAGCTTCCGATTATGACCATGGCCATGGCCATATCGACCTTCGTCGCGCAAAATATCGGGGCGGGTCAGGCGAAAAGGGCGCGCTCCGGCGTGAAATACGCGATGCTCATCGGAATCGGCACGACGCTCGTTCTGACGGCGTTCGCCTTTTTGACTACGCGGCAGCTGCTGTCGGTGTTCACAAACGACGACAAGGTACTCGCCGCCGGAATGACGTTTTTCCACACAATGGCGCCGTTTTACATTACGCTCACCTGTACGCAGATACTGCCGGGGGCGCTGCGCGGCGTGGGCGACGTGAAATTCGCCACCATATCGACAATCGCGTGCTTCGTGGTGCTGCGCCAGATATATCTCGCCGTCATAACGCGAATCGGCGGCGGCGCGTTCTACACGATCGTAAACGTCAGCCTCGGCTATCCCGTGACGTGGGGAATCTGCGCGATTTCCGTCCTGATATATTACAGAAGCAAGAAAATATCCTGAAATATCAAAATCTGAACGGGGGAACTTTTATGAAAATAGCGCTTCTCGTAAACCGCGAAAGCTTTGACAAGTACTCAAAGACGCTGCCGGACGGTTGGGAGGGTATACACCTCGGCAACGGCGTGCCCGACGCGGACGCGCTGGCCGCCACGGGCGCCGAGGCGATGGTCGTGGACGCGATGACAAAAATCGACGCGGACATAATCGGCAGAATGCCGAAATTAAAGTTGATTCACTCGCAGGGCGTGGCCTACAACGGCATAGACACGGCGGCGGCCGACGCCGCCGGCGTGTACGTGTGCAACAACGCCGGGGTAAACGACCGCGCAGTGGCGGAGCAGGCGATTTTGCTCATATTGGCGCTGCTGAAGAATTTCCGCAGCAACGAGGACGCGGTGTACGCCGGCCGTCAAATCGAGACAAAGACGGCGTACTTCATGGGCGGCATCACGGAGCTCGGCTCCTGCCACGTCGGCGTCGTCGGCATGGGCGCAATCGGACGGGCGCTGGCGGAACGCCTCGCCGCGTTCGGCTGTCGCCTGTCGTACTTCAACAGGACGCAAAAACCCGACTGCGGGGTTCCGTACCTGCCGCTCGAGGAGCTTTACGCGGAGTGCGACGTCGTGTCCCTGCACGTGCCCGTCTCGCCGGAGACGGAGAATATGGTGAACGCCGAGACGCTGAAGAAATTCAAGCGCGGCGCAATCCTCGTCAACACGGCGCGCGGCGAGCTCATGGATCACGAGGCCGTCGTCGCCGCCCTTGTATCGGGTCAGCTCGGCGGGCTCGCCGCCGACACGCTCGCGCCGGAGCCCGTGCTGCTCGACAACCCGGTAATCGCGTCGCTGCCTGTGGAGCTGCGCTCCCGCGTGGCGCTCTCGCCGCACGTGGGCGGAATCACCGCCGACTGCTTTATACGTTCCTTTGAGCACATATGGGAAAACATCGCCGCGCTGGAGCGCGGTGAGCGCCCCGACTGCGTAGTAAATAAGGTCTGACCGCAAAAACAAACAGGGCTTGTGAGGTAACTCACAAGCCCTGTTTTTAATCACTGCGTCAGATTCTGTTCTCGTTTCTCGCTATTATGTCGTCCTGAAGCTCGCGGCCGAGCTCCACGAAGTACGCCGAGTACCCCGCGATGCGCACCACGAGATCGCGGTACGAGCCCGGGTCGCCCTGCGCCGCGCGGAGCGTGTCCGTGTCCACGACGTTGTACTGGCACTCAAGGCCGCCGTTCTCGAAATACGCCTTCGTCATGTCGCGCAGCTTCGCGATTCCGTCCTCGCGGGACAGCACCGTCGGGTGCATACGCAGGTTCAGCGCCATTCCGTCCATGAAGCGCGTGTGGTCAAAGCAACACGTGGAGACGAACACAGCCGTCGGGCCGAGCTTGTCGCGGCTCTGCGCGGGGCTCATCGCGTCGGCTATCGGTTCGCCCGTCTTGCGGCCGTCCGGCGTCGCCCACGTGTACTCGCCCTGATTGATGTGGTCCGCCGCGCCGTACATTCCGGCCTTGTAGACCTTCGCGCGCTGGTTGGAGCACTCCGTGCACAGCTTGTAGTACAGGTCTACGACCCACTTGAGCTCCTCGTCGGCATACGGATCCGCGTTGCCGTAGTGCGGCACCTCGTTTAGAATCTGCTGGCGCAGCGGCTCCTTGCCCTCCCAGTTCGCGAGAACGGCGTCGAGCAAGTCCTTCCCGGAGATGAGCTTCTTGTCAAACACCATATACTTGACGGTGGAGATGCAGTCCGCGATTGTCGCGAGGCCTGTCGCCGTCCCGCCGTAGGAGTTGTACTTGCAGCCGCCGGCGGAGCAGTCCACGCCGCTCTCCATGCACCCCTCCATCGAGATGGACAGGTTCGGGAACGGAAAATGCTGCGCCTGCTGGTACTCCGCGAGATTGTTCAGCGTGACGTACCACTTGAACAGCCACGACGAAATCTTGACAAACGCCTCTTTCACCTCGTCAATCGACTTCATCTCGTACAGATAGCCGGAGCGTAGCTTTTCCGGCACCTGTTTCCCGTTCATCGGGTTAATCCCGTTATTTATCGCCATGTCGAACACGATCGCCCAGTAGATTCCCGCGTGCGTCATGCCCATTCCGTTCGGCGCGGGATAGTCGTTGCCGGAACCGACGATCTCCTGGCACCCGATAAGGCTGTAATCGCGCGCGTCCTCGAGCGAGAAGCCGAGCTCGCGCATACACCCGGGGATAATCACGTCGTCGTTCTGGAAAAGCGGCAGCCCGCCCACGAGCCGCGACGTCTCAAGCGCGCAATCCCAAATCTCGTCGGGGGAGTTCTTATGTACGCGCAGGGAAATCGTCGGGTCGTGCAGCTTCAGCCGCCCGATGGACTCGAGAGCCATGAACGTGACGGGATTCGTCGCGTCCTCGCCCGTCGCGGGGATAAGCCCGCCGATTGTCGTGTGCTGGTACGTGTTGCCGATTCCCGCCGTCTGCGCCATCTTGCCGAAGCCGCCCTCGTAGTACGTGTTCAGCTTCAGGAAGAACGCGTCCGTGAGCTCCTGCGCCTCGTCGAGCGTAATCGTGCCCTTTTCGAGGTCGCTCTTCAGGTACGGCCACGTATACTGGTCAAAGCGCCCCATACTCGTCACGCCGGGGCCGTTATCGACTATGAGGAAGAGCTGATAGAGCAGCGCCATCTGGCACGCCTCCCAGAAAGTGCGCGCCGGGTTCTCGGAAATCCAGTACAGGCTCTCCGCCATCTTCTCGAGCTCCGCGCGGCGCTCCGCCGTCGGCGCGGTTTTCACCTTTTCGGCTGCGAGGTCGGCGAAACGCCGCGTCAGCGTAATCGCGCCGTCACAGGCGAGCGCGGCCGCCTTGTAGAAGATGTACTTGCGCATGTCGTCGCCCATGACGTTACCCTCGCGCTCGTCCATCCAGTCCTGCGCCTGTTTTTTTATCGCGCCGTAGCCGACTTTTATAATCTTGTGGAACCCCGGCGTCAGGTGACCCGGGGGAGTCAGCGTGCCGGGGCGACCGGGAATACCGTAATCGCACGCGCCGAGCTCCATAAACTGATTCGCGTTGTCCGGAAGCCACTTGTCAGGGCCGAACATCGAGTTCGGATACTTCGCCTGCTCGCGCCCGATGGCGAGAATTTCGTCGATGTCCTCTTTCGAGATGGCCAGCCGCAGCTCATAGCTCGGCGGGCAGTGGTAGAGCCCGTCGTCGTGCAGCTCCCACTCCTTCTCGATGTCCACGATAAGCGGCCACATCGCGCCGCTGCTGCCGTTGAAGTGCACGGTCTTGCTGCCCGCGAAATAGTCGTCGTCCTCAAGGCGCAGCGTCATGTTTGAGATGACGTACAGCGACTCGAGCGGCTTGCGAATCAGCGGCTCAATGCCGTCGTACTTCAGCGACGCCTCGAGCTTGAGCTTCGCCCTCTCCGGATCCCCGCGTATAACGCGATCGCGCACCTTTTCGCGGAAATTCCAAATGCGGTCAGTAACGGGTCTGAATTGATACATTGTTTACTCCTCCTCGCACATAATATATATTTGTACCGATTATATCACGACGAGGGGTATATTACAACACAATTTTTATTCGCCGATGTACTCGATTTCGGGCAGCAGTCGCTCCGGATTCAGCTGCCGCAGCTCCTCCGTAAGGAAAATACCGTCCTTGCGGATCAGCACGTCGTCAAACCACAGCTCTCCGCCGCCGTCCTCCGCCTTTTGGGAGAGCACCATGTCCCAGTGGACGGCGCTGCCCGGCGCGCCCGGCGTGAAATGGAGACTGCCCCACATCTTCTCGTCAAAGAGGATATCGCCGACCGGCGCGCATATGACGGGGTTGATGCCGAGGGAGAACTCGCCGAAGCCGCGCCCGCCCTCGTCTGTGTCGAGAATCTCGTTTAGAGCGGCGTTCAGGCGCTTGTCGCCGCAAACCGCGTCATAAATGCGCCCGTCCTTCACCGACAGCCGCACGTTGTCAAACGCGATCCCGTTGTACTCTGTGGGGACGTTGTAGTGGATGTGTCCGTTTATCGACTCGCGGACGGGGAGACTGCCCACCTCGCCGTCGGGGAGGTTCAGTCTGCCGTTGCCTGTGCCGTTTATGAAGCCGGGGCCGTCCATCTTGAAGTGCGCGACGGCAAACGAGATATCCGTGTCCTCGGCGACGATGCGGACGCGGTCTGTCCGCCCCACGAGCTCAATCAGCGGCCGCGACAACTCGTTCATCTTGTCATAGTTGAGGAGCATAACCTTGTAGTAATAGTCCTCAAAAGCCTCCGTACTCATGTGGAACTTCTGCGCGATGCCCGGTGTCGGATACCTCATCGCGCACCATTTTGTGCGCATCATGCGGTGTCCTTTCGCGGGTTGTGTGGCGCGGTTGAATAGCGCCATCTTGTCCGGAGGAACGTCGCCGAGCTCAAAGGCGTTGCTCATCCCGCGTATGGATATGAAGCCCTGCATACGCTCTATACGTTCGAGCGCGAGCTTCCCGATTGCCTCGGCTCCGACCTCTGTCAGCCCCATGATCAGACCGCGCCTGACAGCGGTGTTTTCCCGTGCAATGAAAGGAATTCCGCCCGCCTGCCACACCTCCGAGGCGACGGCGACGGCCAGCTCATCAGACTCCCAACTCTCAATAAGAATCCGGTCTCCGGGCTCGACTCCGATGGAGAAATTTACGATTTGCTTGGCAAGAGATTTTAGACGCGATTCACTCATAATTTGTCCCTCCCTGAATTTTGTGCCATTATACCACAGTGCCGCGTCATACGCCATAGGAAAAACATATAAAATTAATGTGTATAATATGTATAAATTTTTATTACATTTGGTCTTGACAGCACGGGGGCACCGTACTATAATGTTCGACAGTTAATATACTAAACCGATATGCATTGTATTAAACGTTGCGGCTTATAAAGAAACATGAAGGTGTGAGGGTATGCTGAAGTTTATCTCGAAGAGAATTGTTCTGTCTGTTGGATTATTTTTGATTCTGACGTTCGTGCTTTTCATTATGCTTTCGTTCCTGCCGTCCTATGCGGATAACGAAATCAGCTCCCATATCCAGGAGTACGGTTCAATTACGAAAGAGCAGGAGCTGTCCTATAAAGCGCAGTACGGGCTCGACAGTCCGGTGGTTACGCGGTACGTAAAATGGGTGAAGTCGCTGTTCGCGGGCACGTGGAGCTACACCTTCACAAACCGCTCGACGACGGTACTAAGCGTGATACAGGTGAAAATAGGGGAGACGCTGATTCTCATGTCCTCGGCGCTCATTGTCGGCGTGGTGATTGCGATTCCGCTCGGAATGCTCGCGGCCGTAAAGCCCGGGGGAATCGCCGACAATATCGCGAACGTCGTCACCTTCATCGGCGTGTCGCTTCCGGGCTTCATCATTGCAATCTTCTTGATATACATATTCAGCGCCAGACTGAACATTTTGCCTTCGATGGTGCTCGTCACAAGTAAATACCCGTATGCCGTTCAGATGATTTTGCCGGTGGTGTGCGTGTCGCTTCACATCGTCGGGCCCGTCGTAAAGCAGGTGCGCGGCTCAATGCTCGACGTCATGAACGCGGAGTACATAAAAACCGCGCGCTCAAAGGGCATTTCGGAGCGCCGCGTAATTTTCAAGCACGTTTTCCGCAACGCGACAATCCCCGTCACCACGCAAATCGGCCTCTCGGTGCCGATGCTCGTCGGCGGTTCCGTGGTTGTGGAGCAGATATTTACAATCAACGGAATCGGCAGAACCCTGGTCGTCGCCATCAACTCCCCGTCGGATATCCCGGTGGTCATGGGCATTGTGACGATTCAGGTGCTCGTCGTTCTCGTCGTAAATCTCTCGCTTGACATTATTTACACGCTTTTGGATCCGCGTGTGGCGTACTGAGGGGGTGTGACGTGAAAGAGCGTAAAGAGAAGGGCCTCGTCGCCGCGGCGCGAAAGCCCAAGAGGGGTTTTATTCAGAATTTCCGGCACAACGGCAAGGGCGTATTCGGACTTATCGCGTTTGCGCTGATTATACTGGCGGTTTTCCTGATTCCGCTGTTCGTGAAAATCGACGCCGAATCCGTGTACTTCGTGACGGACAAGGCTCCGTCCCGCGACCACATTCTCGGGCTTGACATGACGTTTCAGGATTGCTTTTCGAGGCTTATCATCGGCGGACAGGTATCCCTGCTCATAGGCATGGGCGTCTCGGTGGTCACGCTTCTCGTCGGTATTCCGCTCGGGCTGATTGCGGGGTTCTATCAGGGCAGGGTCGGCGGCTTCATAAACCGCGCGGCGGAGCTGTTCATGTCGTTCCCCACAATGGTGCTTCTGCTGCTGCTCGTCGGCATATTCCAGCGCATGAACGCCATAACGCTCGTCATTACAATGGGTATCCTCGGCTGGCCGGGAACCTCCAAAATGCTGTACAGTACGGTCATCAGCACCATGAAGAGCGAGTATATTGAGGCCGCGCGCGCCATGGGCAAAAGCGATTTCCAAATCATGTTCTTCGACGTTCTGCCCAACTCGATAACGCCGATTCTCGTCAGCTTGCCGTTTAGAATCTCCGGCTCAATCATGATGGAAACCACGTTGTCCTTCCTCGGGCTCGGCATGGCGACAAGCTGGGGGCGTCAGATATATCTGGCAACCACGATGAACGTAATGGTAAACCAGCTCTGGATGTGGGTGCCCGCTACACTTTGCCTCGTGGCAATAATCATAGCCGTAAACTGTTTGGGCGAGGGAATACGCGACTCCTATGACCCCAAGCTGGCGAAAAGATAAAAAACATTTTTGAAAGAAGGTCTGTATCCAAATGAAAACTCGCTTAATTTCCTCAGCCTTGGCAATCGCCATGATTCTCCTGCTGGTCGCTTGCGGCACGACCGCGACACCCGCGGCGACGACAGGTACCCCCGCGCCCGCAGCCGACCCCTCAACCGCCGCTCCGGTGCCCACGCCGACCGAGCTCATCACGCAGGTAAACACGGGTAACGAAAAGATCGCCGACCCCAACGGCACCATCGTGTACGGTGTTACGGGCTCGCCCAACAGCACCTACAGCCAGTACAAGGCCGGTTCTACGTACCTTATGCTGACAATCGACGCCATCTTCGACAAGCTTGTCTATGTCGATTCCCGCGCCGAGGTTCACCCCAGAGCCGCGAAGTCCTGGGAGTGGTCCGAGGACGGCAAAACCATCACCTTTAACCTCAACCAGGCGTACTGGCACGACGGCGTGCCAGTGACAAGTGAGGACTGGGCGTGGACATTCCACACGCTCGCCGACCCCGACAGAACGAACGCCTTCAGGCTCGGCACATACCTTGAGGGAACGGATCCGAGCAGCGGCAGAGAGACGGAGCGCGGCTCCGCCGGCATTGAGATCGTCGATGAGCTCACCTTCAAAATCCATCTGCGGGCCGCGGTAAACAAGTTCAGCTTTGAGGTCACGACGCTCCCGACCGTCGTCGTGCTTCCCAAGCACCTCTTCACGAAGGCCGACGGTACGCTCGTACCGGCTCCCGAGGTAATTGAAGTACCGGAGGGCTCCGCCGAGGAATCCGTGAATTACTGGAAGCGCCCCATCGGCTCCGGGCCGGTCAAAATCATCGAGGACAGCCTTGACCAGTACACAAAGACCGAGGCGTTTGACAAGTATTACGGCTACGGCGCCGCCGGCCCGCAGTTCAAGTACATAGTGTTCCAGTACATCAGCGACGCAAAGCAGATCGGCTCCAAGATCGTCGCCGGTGACATCGACCTCGCGTATCCCGGAATCTCCGCCGACGACGTGACGTTCTACACGGGCGACGAGAGAATAAACATGGTTCAGGGCGCGACGACCACCCTGCAGAGAGACATCAACTTCGACAGCTCACGCGTTCCGAAATACATCCGTCTGGCCGTAAACTACGCCATGGATAAGCAGTTCATCGTTGACAACATCTACGGCGGACGCGGCATCCCCGGCGGCGGCTCGCTCGTGATGCCGAGCTACGCGTACTTCCTCAATATCGGAACAAATCAGGATCTTGAGCTCGCCAAGTCCTACTACGAAAAGGCGATTGAAAACGGGAGCTGGACAGCCGACCAGGTGCTCCACATCAACGTCACCGAGGAGACGAGCGAGAGCGTCGCCACAATCATAAAGGCCTATTGCGATCAAATCGGGCTCAAGATTGAGGTCGCGCGCCGCGATTCCGTAACAACCGTTCAGCAGAACATGTTCGTGAACTCCACCGAGGGCTACGACGCCGTACTCTGGAGCTTTGCGCCCACGGTTGACCCGTCGAAGGTCGGCACGATGCTCACAAAGGGCACAACGGTTGACGGAAACTTCTTCATGCGCTGGGGCACGAGGGAAGAGGACGCGGCGGATAACGCGGCCTACACCGACGCGTATACAAAGTGGACGACCGCCTCAACCCCCGCGGAGGAGCAGGAGTATTCCGAGGCGTTCCAGAGGGCGGAGAACGAGGGTTGCCCGGCAATCTCGATCTGCAATCTCTACGCTGTCTACGCCTACGGCAATAACGTCGGGGCGGTGAGCGATTCCGGACTTATCGACGTCACACCCGCAAACTACTACAACCAGGACGTTTGGAACTGGATCAGCTATCAGAGATAGAGGCAATTTGCGACTGCCGCCGCGTTTGAAAACAGCGAACAAGTGCGGCGGCGGCCATCCCATCAAGAGGGAGAACGTACAGTGCAAGTTCTTGAGGTAAAAGATTTACAAATTGAATTCAGAATAGGGAAGCGCTACGTCCCGGCGGTAAGCGGAGTGTCGTTCTCTATCGAGAGCGGCAAGACGCTCGGCGTCGTCGGCGAGTCCGGCTGCGGCAAATCCGTGACCGCGAGCGCGATTATGCGTCTGCTGCCCAAGGCAAACAGCCGTGTGCCCGGCGGCAGCGTCACACTGCTCGGCAAGGAGCTTCTGTCCCTGACGGATACGGAGCTCAATCGCGTCCGCGGCAGGGATATAAGCATGATCTTTCAGGAGCCGATGACGTCGCTGAACCCAGTGCACACCATCGGCGCGCAGCTGCGCGAGATGTACCTTGCACACGTGGGCGACGCCGGGAACGGGCAAAAAATCACGCGCCGCGAAGCGGACGCCGTCTGTATCGACATGCTCAATCAGGTCGGTATTCCGGCTCCGGTGCAGCGCATGAAGGAATTCCCGCACCAGCTCTCCGGCGGTATGCGCCAGCGCGTGATGATCGCCATGGCGCTCATGTGCAACCCCGCGCTGCTCATCGCCGACGAGCCGACGACGGCGCTGGACGTGACGATTCAGGCGCAAATTCTGGAGCTGCTTCAAAAATTCCAGAAAGAGCGCGGCAGCTCCGTCATGCTGATAACGCACGACATGGGCGTTATCGCGGGAAACGCCGATTACGTCGTCGTGATGTACGCCGGAGAGGTCGTCGAGTACAACGACGTGGTGTCCGTGTTCACGGCGCCGCGCCACCCCTACACGTACGGACTTTTACAGGCCGTACCGCGCGTGGACGCGGATGTAGAGCGCCTGTACTCCATTGACGGGATTGTTCCGACGCTTGAGGAGATGCCGGAGGGCTGCCGCTTCTGCAACCGCTGCGCCTACGCCTGCGGGATATGCAGGAGCGAGAATCCCGGTCAGATTTCAATAAGCGGCGGGAACGTCCGCTGCTGGCTCTACCGCGACGACAAGCCGCAGGAGGCGGAGGAGGCGCTGCGCCGCTTTGAAACGGACGTATCAAATATCAACGCCGACACGGCGTATGATCAGGGTGAATGAGTATGCCTGAAATAATCATAGAGGCAAAGGGCCTGAAAAAACATTTTGTGAATAAGCGCGACCTGCTCGGGCGTCCTACGCGGGTTGTGAAAGCCGTCGACGGGATTGATTTTCAAATCCGCGAGGGCGTCACCCTCGGCGTCGTGGGCGAGTCCGGCTGCGGCAAATCGACACTCGGCCGCACGCTCATAAAGCTGCTGGAGCCGACGGGCGGCGCAATCAGGTTCAACGGCTCCGACATAACGGACTTTTCGCAAAAAGAGATGCGCAAAATCCGAAAAAACATGCAGATAGTCTTTCAGGACCCCTACGCGTCGCTGAATCCGATGAGGACGGTGTTCCACTCCGTGCGCGAGCCGCTCGATATAAGCGAGGAGGGCAGGGCCGCCGACCGCGACGCCATGACCGCGGAGGCGCTTGTGACTGTGGGCATTTCCGAAAATCAGTTTGACAAGTATCCGCACGAGATGAGCGGAGGACAGCGCCAGCGCGTCGCGATCGCCCGCGCGGTCATCACAAATCCGGGCTTCGTGGTCTGCGATGAGCCTGTCAGCGCGCTGGACGTGTCGGTACGGGCGCAGGTGCTCAATCTGCTGAAGGATCTTCAGCGGAGCAAAAAGCTGACGTATATGTTCATCAGCCACGACATGTCGGTAATCCGCCACATCTCCGACCGCGTAATGGTCATGTATCTCGGCAAAGTGGTCGAGGTCGCGGACAAGAAGGAGCTGTTCGCGAATCCCGTGTTCCCGTATACGCGCGCGCTGCTCTCGGCGATACCCGTGCCGGATGTGCGGGTGAAGGTCAAGCGCGTCATTTTAGAGGGCGAAATCACCTCTTCCGGCAACGCGCCGGCGGGCTGCCGGCTGTATAACCGCTGTCCGTACGCGGAAAAGGCCTGCACTGAGGCCGAACAGGTGCTCGAGGACATCGGCGGGGGACACCTCGTCGCGTGTCACAAATGGCAAAAAATCAGTTGATCAATAGATTTCTATTTATTTTTTGTGGAGGTAATTACTATGGATAAGAAAACCCGTGTATTAAACGCGCTGAACAAAAAGCCGGTGGATCACGCCCCGGTAGGCTTCTGGTTCCACTTTTTCGACAAGGCGAACGACAACGACGCGTGTGTGCAGGCGCACGTAGACTATTACAACAGCGTCGATGTAGATTTTGTAAAGGTGATGAGCGACGGCTATTTCGGTTTCCCCGTGGACGACGTCAAGGTGGAGTCCGTCGCCGATCTGGCGAAGATCAAGCCCATCGGCAAGGATCACCCGTGGATTCGCGAGCAGGTTTACCGCGCGAAGAAGGTCGTCGAGGCGCTCGGCAAGGACAGACTCGTGTTTTACACGCTGTTCAATCCGCTCACCGCGCTGCGCAGCGGCTTCATAAATGACCCGCGCCACGCGGACGAGATACTCACCGCCTACACCAAAGAGGACAAGGAGACGGTGAAGCGCACGCTGAAGGTCGTCGCGGACGGCATCGTGCTGCTGTCGGAGCAGATTATCAAGGAGGCCGGCTGCGACGGGCTCTACCTCTCCCTGCAAAACGCCGAGGTGGAGAGATTCACCGCGGAGGAGTACAACGACATCGTGGCTCCGAGTGAGCGCTATGTGCTCGACGAGATAAACAAGCTGTCGGAGAACAATATTTTGCACTGCTGCGGCTTTATGGGCACGCCGAACAGGGTCTCGCTTTGGTACGACTACCCCGTGAAGTGCGTCAACTGGGCGACGGCCGTCGAAAACCTCCCGCTTTACGAGGGAAAGCCGCTGTTTGGCGACAAGGCCGTTCTCGGCGGGTTCGACACGCATTGGGAGATGAACGGCGACACGCGCGGAATCGTCTACTCCGGCACAAAGGAGGAGATTCAGGCGTACACGAGGGAGCTTATCATCAACACGGGCAAGATCGGACTTCTCATAGGCGGCGACTGCACGCTTGAGCACCACATCGACTACGAGAGGCTCCGCTGGATTGTCGAAGCGGCAAAGAGCTTGTAGAGGCGCCGGGATGATAGAAAAATACAGCGAACTCCTGCCAAAGCTCGACGCGTGGATAGCGGAAAACCGCGAAAAACTCATCGAGGATATACTCTCCGCCGTGTCCATCCGCAGCGTGGCGGTTCCGCAGGAGGGAAAATACCCGTTCGGCGAGGGCTGCGCAAAGGTTCTCGACCACATTCTCAAGGTCTCCGAGGGCTACGGCTTCGCCACGGAGAATAACGAATACTACTGCGGCTCCGCGACGCTCGGCGGCACGTCGGGAAAAAAGAGCATCGGCATATACGCGCACATGGACGTTGTGCCGGAGGGGGAGGGCTGGACAAAGCCGCCCTATGAGCCGTGGATTTTGGACGACAAGTACATCGTCGGCCGCGGCGGCTCCGACAACAAGGGCCCGGCGCTCGGCGCGCTGTACGCGCTGCGCTTCCTCAAGGAGCACGAAATTGCGCTGCAAAACGACGTGCGTCTCGTGTTCGGGTGCGCCGAGGAGATCGGTATGCCCGACATGGATTACTACACGGTAAACGTGCCGCAGCCCGATTTCTCGCTCGTCCCCGACTGCGGCTTCCCAGTCTGCCACGGCGAAAAGGGTCTGGCGAAAATCACGGCCGAGGCGGACGTCTCCGGCAGCAATCTCATCGACTTCGACGCCGGCGAGGTGTTCAACATCATCGCGGCCGAGGCGCAGGCGCGGATAGGCGGCGTATCCTTTGAGCTTGCGAGCGAAAAGCTGGCGGCGGAGGGGATAACGGTCGAGCCGAACGGCGACGGCGTACTCATCAAGTCCGTGGGGCGCAGCTCTCACGCGGCGTTTCCGCAGGGCTCCGACGACGCCATAGGCAAGCTCGCCCGCGCGCTCGTCGCCTCGGGACTGCTCACCGGCGCGGCAAAATCCGCCGTGGGCTTTGTGGCGGACTCCACGACAGATTACTACGGCGCCGGACTTGATATCCCGTTCGAGGACGAGGCCTCCGGAAAGCTGACGCACGTGCTGTCCATCATACGCGTGAAAAACGGGCGTCTGGAGATAAACTACGACATCCGCTATCCCGTCACGACGAGCGAGAGCGACGTCAAGCCGCGGCTCGAGAGCAAGCTGCGCGAGAACGGCTTCAGTGTTACGAACTCAAGCTACAACGCGCCGAACTACATCCCGCTCGACAACCCGTTCGTACCGCTGCTGACAGACATATCGAACGAGCTCCTGGGGTTGGACTTAAAACCGTACACCATGGGCGGCGGCACCTACGCGCGGAAAATCCCGAACGCGATTGGGTACGGCCCCGGCGCTTTCGGCCCCGGCGTACCGAAGGTGGAACCGATCTTCCCGCCCGGAAGAGGCGGCGGTCACCAGCCCGATGAGGCGCTCGACGTGGGCATGGTTCTGACAATGATAAGAATCTATGTCATCTCGCTTTTAGAGCTCGACAAAACTCTGGCGTAAACCGAATAAAAAAATAAAAACAAGAGCTGACGCCCAATTTAGTCCGTCGGCTCTTGTTTTATTTTCAATTTTGTTATAAAATATAAAAAAATCAAAATCAAGGGGGACAGAAAAAATGTTAAAAAGCACCAAATTCGTTGACCTTCTCGACGCTCCGTACTCGCGCCGCGGCTCCTTCCTCGCGTTCGCAAACGACAACTACGGTGAGGATCTGTACGGCAAGTGCAACCTCTGGCTCTGCTCGAGCCGCATCGCGATGTCGGCAATGGCCGACCTGTACGCCAACAACGGCTTCCGCAAGCTCAAATTGCAGCTCGTCAAAAACGGCAAGCCGCTCCCGTCGGTGATCTCCACCACGCCCTACGAGGTGATTTTGCAGTCGCGGTACGGCGAGGTGCGCTTTGCGTTCGGCGAGACGAAGCTCATTGAGGCGTACGGCAAGGACGGTCTGACGCTGCGCGCGTCTATCAACAAGCCCTTCATCTTCCTCGCGGAGCCGGAACCCGTGACGCCGCCCGCGCCCGTCGCCTCGGCGGTAATCGACTTCAACACGTCAAAGCTCCTGCTCGCGCCGATTGAGGGCACACTTGCGCAAGGCTCCGAGTACACGGAGATATCGCCGGACGCGAACGGCGTCATTCGCCTCGCGCTCCAGGACTTTTTCGTCGGCGAGCCGAAAGTGCGCGCGAGCTATCCGTCGTATGACGAGTGTGTCGCGTCCGTCAAGGCGGACTTCGACGAGTATTGCGAGCAGATTTGCCCGAAGCTCCCCGCGGAGTTTGAGCCGGGACGGCTTCAGGCGCTCTGGCAGAACTGGAGCATGACGGTCACGCCAGACGGCGAGAGCGCGTACAAGCGCCGCATGGTAAAGATGATACACAGCATTTTTGAGGGCGCGTTCGTGTGGCAGCAGCCGCTTCAGGCGATTGTACACGCCCGCAATCCCGAAATCGCGTGGGATATTTACTGCTCGGGGTTTGAGCACATGGGCGAGGACGGCAAAATGACGGACAGCCTCACGTTCAAGGACGAGCCGAGCATGGGACTCAAGCCGCCGGT
>JAISKU010000184.1 GCA_031261245.1 Oscillospiraceae bacterium
TTCTTCGGGATGCTGACGGGCGCGGCGATTCCCGCCGTGTTCTCGGCGCTGCTGATGCTCGGCGTCAACAGAAACGCGATGAGAATGGTCGCCGAAATCCACAGGCAGTTCAAGGAGATAATCGGACTGAAGGAGGGCAAACCGGGCGTAGTTCCGGAGTATGACAAGTGTATTGACATCGCCACAAACGGCGCGATCAAGGAATTGATTCCCGCTGGACTTATGAGCATAATCGCGACGCTTATCGTCGGTTTCGTCGGCGGCGTCTCCGCAATCGGCGGCTTCCTCACGGGCAACATCGTCAGCGGGCTGCTGCTCGCGCTGTTCATGTCGAACTCCGGCGGCCTGTGGGACAACTCGAAGAAGTACGTCGAGGCCGGACACAACGGCGGCAAGGGCAGCGAGGCGCACAAGGCGGCCGTAATCGGCGACACCGTGGGCGACCCGTTCAAGGATACCGCGGGGCCGTCGATCAACACGCAGATAACGGTTGTGTCGCTCGTCTCCTCGCTCATGAGCGTACTGTTTTTGCAGTTCTCCATATTCAGCTGAGTTTTAACAAACAAACGGCGCGGCGGTCAATTTGACCGCCGCGCCGTTGTATTATTTACCTGCCGCTTGTTTTACAGCACCGCGCGGAGCCTTTCGAGCAGCTCCTCAAGACTCAGCGGCTTCCCGAGGTGCGCGTTCATGCCGGCCTCGAGGCATTTCTCGATGTCCTCACGGAACACGTTCGCCGTCATGGCGATTATCGGCACCGTCTTTGCGTGCGCCGACTCGAGCGCGCGTATCTCCCGCGTCGCCGCGTATCCGTCGAGCTCCGGCATCTGCACGTCCATGAGTATAATGTCATACGCCTCCGGCGCGGCCGCGAACATGTCTACGGCCACGCGGCCGTTCTCCGCCTCGTCAACGGTGATTCCGGTCGTCTCCAGCAGCGAGATAACAATCTCGCGGTTGATGTCGATGTCCTCCGCGAGCAGCAGCCGCCGACCCGCGAATTCCCCGGCCGAGGCGGTCGCGGAGGCGACCTCTCTGACCGACAGCTCCTTGCACTCGGCAACGGCGGACAGCAAGTCCGACGTGAAAAACGACCTCGCCACGTGCGACAGCGCCCCGGCCTCTCTCGCAGCGTCCTCCGTCTCCGACCACTCCGCGCGCGTCGCCACGAGAACGGCCGGCGCCTTGCTTATCGCGCACAGTCCGCGCACATCCGCGAGCTTTTCCGCGATGCACACGTCAAACTCGCCGGTAACGGCCGCCGCGCCGTCCAAATCCGCCGCGACGTCAACAGACATCGACAGCCTCTCCGCAGCTCTGTAAAGCCCCGCCGCAGTCTCCGCGTCAGAGATGACCGCGAGCGCACGCAGTCCAGTGACCTCAGTCCACAGCGCGCTCTCGGGTATCTGCGCCTCTCTCGCCTTGACGGTGAACGAGAACACCGAGCCGTGATCCGGCTCCGAATCCACCCATATCCGGCCGTCCATCATCTCAACGATGCTCTTGGAGATTGCCAGGCCGAGTCCTGTGCCGCCGAATTTGCGCGACGTGCCCGCCTCCGCCTGCTGGAACGACTGGAAGAGTCTGCTCTGCTGCTCCTTAGATATGCCGATGCCGGAATCCTTGACGGAGAATTCGAGCGTCACCTCGCCGTCCCGGCGCTCCTCGAGTTTCGCCGAGAGCTTGACGTACCCGCCGTCAGGCGTGAATTTTACGGCGTTTGACAGCAGATTCGCGATGACCTGCGATAGTCTCTGCTCGTCCGCGCTTATATATCTCGGAATGTTTTCGTCAAACTCGACGGAGTAATGCTGCCCCTTTTCCTCGATTCGGAACGCGATGACGCCCGAGACCTTGCGCAGCATGTCCTCAAAGCTGAAGTCCACCGTGTCGAGCTCAAGCTTGTTCGCCTCTATTTTTGACATGTCGAGAATGTCGTTTATGACGCCCATCAGGTGCTGAGAGGACTCCTCAATTTTTGTGAGGCAGTCGTCCTTGCGGCGCTCTCCCTTTGCCTTTTTCGCGATCGCGGTCATGCCGATTACGGCATTGAGCGGCGTTCGTATCTCGTGGCTCATGTTCGACAAGAAGTCGCCCTTTGCCCTGCCGGCGGCCTCCGCCTCGATCTTCAGCTCCGTGAGCAGTTCGTTTTGCCTGTCGAGATCCTCGTAGGGGCGCGCCTGCATCGCCGAAAGGAAGATGGAGGACAGCGCGCCGAGCGCGAGGAACACGAGTCCCGAGATGACGAAGATATTCCTCATCTTGTCCATCGGCGTCTCCGAGACGGGCACCGAGATGAACAGCACCCAGCGCTCCAGCTCCTGATCATGCACGATCGGGGTGTACGCGCAGATCATCTCCCCGGTGTTCTCATAGTCGTCGTCATATCTGTCCACAACGCTCTCCGTACCGGTTCCCTGAAGCGCCGCATTTACGATATCGCTGACGTTGCCGGGGCGATCGAGATAACGCTCCCCGAGCATATGCTGGTTTGAGTCGGCTATTACGACGCCTCCGCCGTCCACCATGAACACGCGGCCGGAGTTGTAAATCCCGTAGTCGGAGCCGGAGATCAGCTGCGAGAAATAGTCTCCCCGCAACGTGGATATGAACACCGCGCCGTCGGATATCTTCATGAAGCAGCGGATTACATTCTCCCCGGAGCTCGTCATCACCGCGTCGGTGACGCGCGCCGAGCCGTCGAGCGCGAGGTCGAGATACGTCTTGTACAGCGCGGGCTCCGGCGCCGCGAAATCGAAGTCGGGCTTCTCACGCGAGATGATGCGCCCGTCGGGAAACACCACGGCGAGCGATATGAAGTTTGGCCCCGGGCCGACCTCCGCAGCAAGCGTCGCCGAGAGGTTTTCCTCGCCGCCCGTGGCGTACGCCCTGTCCATCATTCCGCTGACATAGGTGATATCCTCCTCAATTTTCGCGATTGCGGAGGTTATCATATCGGAGGCGATTCGCCCGACGAGCACCATGTTCTGCGACGCGGTGTTTGCGATCTCCCGCGTGCCGAAGTATATGCCGATGGCCGTGGCGAACACAGAGCTGGCAAGTACGACTGCAATGACGACGATCGCCGCCCGCACCCTGACCATAGAGGTCCTTTTAGAATGTGGTCTTTTTTCCATTCCCTCACTCCGTCCGTGAATTTAATTCACTGTGACTGTAACTGCGGACATACTACCACACAAAATTCCAAAAAGCAAGTTATACCTTATTTATTCTCCGTATTTTCCAGCGAGATAGATATATGTGCCGCTTGACCACGCGCTCCAGAACAGCCCCTTTTCGCCGAACGCGGTGAGGCTTCTGTCCTCTTTGCCGGTGAGCGCGTTGTGGATGTGGAAGAAACCGGTGTCGCGCTGCATCGCGCAGTAAGCGCGGGAGACTTTTTTCGCGAGATCCGCGCGGCCGCACGCCTCGAGCGCGAGAGCCATCCAGAAGCTCGACGGCGTGATCACGCTGCCCTGCGTGAAGCCGTGGAAGAAATAGTCGGAGTCGAGCGTCTCTGTGGCGAGGCCGTAGGGCGTGTCGAAGTGATTTTCGGCGAAAATGTACTCGATAGACTTGTCCACGACGTCTTTCGGCAGACGGTTCCCCAGGAGCAGCGGGAAGAACAGGGAAATCGTGTGTGAATCGGATTTTTCGCCGGTTTTTGCATTGAACGCAAACCATTCCGTGCCGTTCCAGAATTTATCGACGATTTTTTGTGTGAGCGACTTTGCCGCCGCCTCCCACTTAGCGCAGACAGCCTCGTCCTTGCCGATCTCGCGGCCGAGCCGCGCGAGCGCCTCCATTTGCAGCGCGAGCAGCGCGTTCAGGTCGGGCGACGCGCACGGGAAGCCGACGTTGAAGTACGGCCCGTCCTCCCAGCCCGTCTCGAGGATGTGCGCGAACTCCACGACGCCGTCGCCGTCCACATCGTGCGTGGTGAGCCAGAATTCAGTCCACTTCCGCAAGCCCTCCCAGACCCACGCCTTTTCGTCGGAGGGGATTTTTGAGAAGTCGAGGTTGTCCATGAGCCACAGCAGCGCCGTACCGTGCACCGGCGGCTTGAGTCCCATGCTCGGCTCGTCCTTGAACGTGAGGCTGTCCGTCATTTTGCCGTCCTCGCCCATGTGCTCAAACCCCGAGCAGTAAATATCCCACGCGATTTCGGGATT
>JAISKU010000189.1 GCA_031261245.1 Oscillospiraceae bacterium
TGTGTTGGGAGGATTATTATGGCATTACAGCTTATCCAATAAGCTCATATCTTTATCCCACAACCCTTTCTTTGGGAGCCGTAAGGCTCCCGCTTTTTTTTGTGGTGATAATCGCGCGGGAAATGCGCAAGATAGGGCAAAGGGGGGATTTTTCTTGCCCGGGGACAAAAAGGAAAGCGAACAGATACGCGAGATGGGCTCCGCCACGCTGCCCGGCGCGCGCGGAAACAACATACACTGCCTCACTATTGTGGGGCAGATCGAGGGGCACCAGCTTCTGCCCGTCGAGACGAAGAGCACGAAGTACGAGCACGTGATGCCGCAGCTCGCCGCGATTGAGGAGGCGCCGGACATCGACGGGCTTCTCATCCTGCTGAACACCGTCGGCGGCGACATCGAGGCGGGGCTGGGCATCGCGGAGCTGATTGCGGGAATGTCGAAGCCGACGGTGTCGCTCGTGCTCGGCGGAGGACACAGCATAGGCGTTCCGCTCGCCGTCGCGGCGAGGCGGAGCATCATAGCGCCGACGGCGGCGATGACGATTCACCCCGTGAGACTGACGGGGGTCGTGATCGGCGTGTCGCAGACGTATGACTATTTCGCGAAGATTCAGGAGCGGATTGTCGAGTTCGTGACGCGGCGCTCAAGCGTGGAGCGCGAGAGGTTTACCGAGATGATGCTGCGCACCGGGGAGCTCGCCGCCGACGTCGGCACCGTGCTGTACGGCGCGGAGGCGGTCGAGGCGGGGCTGATCGACGAGGTGGGCGGGCTGCGCGACGCGCTCGGCTGGCTGCACGGGGAGATTGGGAGGGGGAGGTGAGCCTGCCGAAGTGCCCCCCCTGTCGGAATGCCCCCTCTGTCGCTGCGGCGACATCTCCCCCGCCGAGCGGGGGCGATTGAGGGTTCCTGTCATTCCGAGGAGCGAAGCGACGAGGAATCCCGTGCGGGGACGCGTGACGATGAACGCGGGCGGACGGGACGGGGGACGGGGGAAACGGCGGGACGCCGAGGACATCGTCCCCTACGGACGGGGGATGCGGGGACGGAAAAAGGACGGCGGGCGATTGGTAATCGCCCCTACAGGAGGACGATGGGCGGACGCGCAATGCGCGCCCCTACGGACGGGGGCGCGGAGAAAACGATGGGGAGATGGGGAAAACGACGGGCGGCGTGTAATTTTACTTGCTTTTTTCGGTGATTTTGTGTAATATCATAAGAAAAGCGATTGTGGAGGTACATATGAACGCATCACTTACGGAGGGCAAGGTCAGCCGCCTGCTGATCAGATTTTCACTGCCGTTTCTTCTGTCGAGCCTGATTCAGACCGCGTACAGCTCCGTGGACATCTTCTTCCTCGGGCGGTTCGCGGCGCCTGAGTCGCTCGCCGGGGCGGCGAACGGCGCGCCTCTCATTGCGACGGTGGCGAGCCTTTTTATGGGGCTCGCGAGCGGCGGAATGATACTGCTCGGCCAGTTTTACGGGGGCAAGCGCGAGGAGGAGTCCGCGAGAACAACCGGAAACACAATTTTATTGCAATTTGTAATCGCCATACTGTCAATGACGCTGATTTTCCTGCTCGGAAAGACGTTTATCCGCCTTATGGACGTGCCGGTGAGGGTCGAGGGCGCGGCGCTCGGCGCGGACGAGGAGGCGTGGAATTACATGCGGATTTGCATTGTCGGGATAATCTTCAACACGGGGTACGGCACGATAAGCAGCATACTGCGAGCCCTCGGCAACTCGAAAACCCCGCTGATTTTCGTCGCGATCTCGTGTCTGATGAACATCGTGCTCGACTACATATTCGTCGGGCCGCTGGAGCTCGGCGCGTCGGGCGCGGCGATTGCGACGGTGATCTCCCAGATATGCAGCTTCGGAATCTCGCTTGTCTACATACTGCGCAAAAAGCTTCCGTACAGGTTCGCGCTGCGCCACATCAGGCCGGACTGGGAGCTTTTGGGCAGGATACTCAAGCTCGGAATTCCGATATCGCTTCAGACCGTGCTGAACGTCTTTTCGTTTCTCGTGATCGGCAGGATAATCAACGGCATGGGGCTTTTCGCGGCGGCGGCGAACGGGATTGTGAACAACCTCGTGAACTTTTACATGATTATCCCGATGTCTATCGGCTCCGCGCTCAGTGCGATAAGCGCGCAGAATTTCGGCGCGGGCAAGCCGGAGCGGGCGATTTACAGCGCGAAGCTCGGGATTCTGTTCTCGCTTATTATCGCCGTGCCGTGCACGATTTTCGCGAGTCTGCACCCGACGCCGATTGTGTCGCTGCTGTCCACCGACCCGGATGTGATAAGGGCGAGCGCGGAGTTTCTGATTCCGTTCTCGTGGGACTGCCTGTTCGTGAGCTTTGTGTTCTGCGTCAACGGGTTTTTCAACGGCTGCGGCATAACGTCGTTCGTGGCGGTGCATGAGACCGTGGCGGCGTTCGCGGTGAGGATTCCGCTGTCGTGGGCGCTCGGGCGGATACCGGGGGCGACGCTGTTTCACATCGGGATAGGGACGCCGGCGGCGACGCTCGCCTCCCTCGTGATGTGCGTGATATACTACAAGGTGAAGCTCGCGGGCGGGAAGCTCGCGCGGCTGCGCGGCGCCGGAGCCGCGCCGGAGATTGACGCGGGAGCATAACGCGGCGGCGTCACACATATATTTGTACAAATCCAAATGTGAGGTGTGACATATGCCGTATGAAGAAAAGCACGCGCAGAGTTTGCCGCAGCACAACCTGATAATAGAGCAGCGCAACCGCGCCGCGGTGTCCGGCGTGACGGACGTGGAGTCCTTTGACGAGAACGAGATAATTATGCAGACGAGCATGGGCGTGCTGTTCGTGCGCGGGACGGGGCTGCGAATCGAGCGGCTTAGTCTCGACACGGGCGACGTGGCCGTCGAGGGGAGCATCGACAAGCTCGAGTACGAGGACGGGGTGCGCGAGCAGGGCGGCTTTTTCAGCAGGCTCTTCCGTTAGCCGTGGAGACGGCGGTTTCCCACCAGCTCCTCGAGGTGGCGGCGTCGCTCGCCCTCGGCGCGACGGCGGGGGTGCTGTATGATTTTCTGCGCGTCGTGCGCTCAATAGCGCGCTTAAAGCTCGTCACGGCGCTGTGCGATCTCGTGTTCAGCGCGGCGGCGGGCGTCGCGCTTTTCCTGCTCGGTCTGACGCTCGGCGGAGGTCGGCAGCGGGCGATGCTCGCCGTCATCGCGGTGCTCGGCTTCGCCGTATATTTTTTCACTCTGTCGCGCGCGGCGCTGTATTTTTTTCGCGGTTTGGCCGACGCGGCGGCGTTTCTCGTGTGGATTTCGGCGCGTCCGGCGGCATTTTTGCTTAAAATTGTGAAAAAATTCGGAATTTTTGCAAAAAAACTCTTTAATTATAGGCTGAGATGGTATATATTCAGAGAGAGACGTATTCTCACACCTCGGGGGAGGCGTCCGAATTTCGCGGAAAGAGGGGGTGCAGCTCGTGAAACGGGCAAGTATAATTACGAAAATACTCGTGTTCGCGGTGATCGTATTCCTCGCGTGGAAGCTCGCGGACATGCGGACGGACATAGCGGTGGCGAACGCCTACAGGACGGAGCAGAAGGCGCAGGTGGTGAAGTTTGAGCTCGCCATCGACGAGATGAAGCGGCGCATCGACAACAAGGATTCCGACGAGGTGATCGCGGAGATAGCGCGCGCGGAGCTCGGCCTCGGTCTGCCCGGCGAGGAGACAATAGCCACTAAATAGAAATATAATACACAGAGAGGGTCAGCAAAAACCATATGGAGCTTGAAATCGGTTCGGTTATGGCCGGGAAGGTCACCGGTATCACAAAGTTCGGCGCGTTCGTGTCTGTCGCGCCGGGGCAGTCGGGTCTTGTGCATATCTCCGAGATTGCCAACACGTATGTCAGCGAGGTCTCCGACCACCTGACGGTGGGGCAGGAGGTACAGGTAAAGGTAATAGGGCTTGACGGGGGGAAGATAAACCTCTCAATAAAGGCGACGCTGCCGCCCGCGCCGAGACAGGCGCGCGAGGGCGGGGGACAGCGGACGTTCGCGCCGCGCCGCAGCACGGGCGGACAGGGCGCGCCCGCGCCGGGCGTTGCCGTGGCCGAGGCCGCGCGGCAGCCGGAGGATTTTGAGGACAGGTTGCAGCGGTTCATGAAGGATTCCGACAACAAGATGTCGGGTATACGGCAGTTTAACGACAAAAAAGGCGGTCGGAGAAGAAAGTAAGTAATGGATAAAAACCCGAAGAAGGACTTCGGCGCGCTGAAGCCCTCAAAAAATTATCTCGACAGCCTGTCCGGTTTTGCCAACCTGCTCGGCACTATCGAACAGGCTGAAAAAGCGGCGCGCGAGCTCGACCGCGAGATAGACGCCGCGACGCCGAAAACGCAGTCGGCGAGCGCCGCGCCCGCGCCCGTGGCGGAGCCGGACAAGCCTGCGGAGCCGGAGCCGACGGTGGAGGAGCTGCTGGCGCAGCTCGACGCGCTCGTGGGCCTAAAGACGATAAAGGACAGCGTGCGGAGCCTGATAAACCTCGTAAAGGTGCGCAAGCTGCGTGCGGACGCGGGGCTGCCCGTGCCGCCGATGTCGCTGCACATGGTTTTTACGGGCAATCCCGGCACGGGCAAGACGACGGTGGCGCGGATACTCTCCGGGCTGTTTCGGGCGATAGGGGTGCTGTCGAAAGGTCATCTCGTCGAGACGGATCGCGGCGGGCTCGTCGCGGGGTACGTCGGGCAGACGGCGATAAAGACGGCGGAGGCCGTGAAGTCGGCGCTCGGCGGGATACTGTTCATCGACGAGGCGTACGCGCTGACTCCGCCGGACGCGCAGAACGATTTCGGGCGCGAGGCGGTGGAGACGCTACTGAAGCTCATGGAGGACAACCGCGACGACCTCGTGGTGATTGTCGCTGGGTACGATGAGCTGATGGGCAACTTCATCGGGTCGAACCCGGGGCTGGAGTCGCGGTTTAACAGGTATTTTCAGTTCCCCGACTACGACGCGGAGGAGCTTTTGGAGATTTTTGAGGGGCTTTGCCGCAAGCACGAGTACGCGCTCGCCGACGGTGCGAGGGAGAGCGCGAAAACGCTGCTGGACACCGTGTATCTGCTGCGGGGCGACAACTTTGGCAACGCGCGCGACGTGCGGAATCTGTTTGAGGACATCATCGCGGTGCACGCGGACAGGGTTTCGGCCGTGGAGTCGCCGACGCGCGAGGAGCTCGCGACGGTGATTGCGGAGGATATAGAAAAAGCGGGCGGCTGAGGCCGCCCGGTTTTTTTGTGTTGCCCGCTCTGTCGGGAAGCCCCCTATGGCGGGAAGGCCCCCTCTGTCGCCTGCGGCGACATCTCCCCCGCCGCGCGGGGGCGATTTGGGGGACGCGGGGGGGTGCGGGGGAACGGGGGAACGGGGGAACGGGGGATGCGGGACGGGACGCCGAGGACGGCGTCCCCTACGGGACGGGGGATGCGGGGGACGGGACGCCGAGGACGGCGTCCCCTACGGGACGGGGGGTGCGCGGGGGACGAGGGGGCGGTTATTTGTTCAGGGTGTTTTCTTTGAGGACGACGTCGTGGGCGCCGCCCTCGACGATGGAGGTGGAGGAGACGAGCGTGATGCGCGCCTTTTTTTGCAGCTCCGGGACGGTGATTGCGCCGCAGTTGCACATCGTCGAGCGCACCTTGCCGAGCGTGAGCTCAAGATTGTCCTTGAGGCTGCCCGCGTAGGGGACGTAGCTGTCCACGCCCTCCTCAAAGGTGAGCTTGCCGGCCCCGCCGAGGTCGTAGCGCTGCCAGTTGCGCGCGCGGGCGCTGCCCTCTCCCCAATACTCCTTCATATACGCGCCGCCGACGGACACGCGGTTTGACGGCGATTCGTCGAAGCGCGCGAAGTAGCGGCCGAGCATGAGGAAGTCCGCGCCCATCGCGAGCGCGAGCGCGAAATGGTAGTCGTGGACGATGCCGCCGTCGGAGCAGATGGGGACGTACACGCCGGTCTGCTCATAATACTCGTCGCGGGCCTTCGCGACCTCGATAACGGCCGTGGCCTGTCCGCGGCCGATTCCCTTTTGCTCACGCGTGATGCAGATGGAGCCGCCGCCGATGCCGACCTTGACGAAATCCGCGCCGCAGTCCGCGAGGAAACGGAAACCCTCCGCGTCCACGACGTTGCCCGCGCCGATTTTCACCGTGTCGCCGTATGTATCGCGCACCCAGGCGAGCACGAGCTTCTGCCACTCCGTATACCCCTCCGAGGAGTCGATGCACAGCACGTCCGCGCCGGCCTCGACGAGCGCGGGAATGCGCTCCGCATAGTCGCGCGTGTTCACGCCCGCGCCGACGACGTATTTTTTTTGCGCGTCGAGCAGCTCCGTCGGGTTCTCCTTGTGGGAGTCGTAGTCCTTGCGGAACACCATGTACAGCAGGCGGCCGGTGTCGTCGAGAATGGGGAGCGTGTTCAGCTTGTTGTCCCAGATGATGTCGTTCGCCTCGCTGAGTGTGGTAGAGGCGGGCGCGGTGACGAGCTTTTCGAGGGGCGTCATGAACGTCGCGACGCTCTCGTCCCCGCTCATGCGCGACACGCGGTAGTCGCGGCTTGTTATCAGGCCGAGGAGCTTGCCCGTCGGCGAGCCGTCGGACGTGACGGCGACGGTGGAGTGGCCGGTTTTCTCCTTGAGCTCAAGGACATCGCGCAGCGTGGACGTCGGGGCGGCGTTGGAGTCCGAGGTGACGAAGCCGGCCTTGTAGCTCTTCACGCGGGCGACCATCAGCGCCTGCTCCTCAATCGACTGGGAGCAGTAAATAAAAGACACGCCGCCCTCCTTGGCGAGAGCGACGGCCATCTTGTCGTCACTCACCGACTGCATGATGGCCGACGTGAGCGGAATATTCATCTTTATCGCGGCCTCCTCGCCCCTCTCGAACTTCACGAGCGGACACTGAAGGCTGACATTGGCGGGCGAGCACTCGACACTTGAGTACCCCGGCACGAGCAGATACTCCGAAAAAGTGCGGGAAGGCTCCTTGTAGATATACGCCATTGTACATCACTCCTCTCTCAAAAATTTATTAACCTTTATTTTACTACGGAGATACAACGCTGTCAATATGATGAGCGCCAAAAGCGAAATTATTTCGCTTACGCGGTAGGAGAGGGGCTCGCGATAGCTCACGGAGACGCTGCCGCCGCCGGAGGGCAGATCGACACGCACGACGCCGTTTTCACCCGCGCCGACGGTGAGCGCGCCGCCGTCGGCGTCGCGCGCGGCGTAGCCGGGGTAGTAGTAGAGCGGAAGCTCCGCGTAGTCGCCGGGGGCGGCGTTTTCATACGTGAATTCGGCGTTCGTGAAATCGCGCGAAAAGCGCGTTACGCGCGCCTCGCCGGACGGCTCCACGACCGGCGGGCGGGACTCCAGCGCGGATTTGGCCGTGCCCTGACGCAGATACTCCTGTCCGCCGAGGTGACCGGAGTACAGCGGGGCGAGCTTGTTCGCGAGCGCGGCCGTCTGGCCGGAATTTTGCATGTAGCCGTCGATATACGGCGAGGCGGAGGCCATGACGACGAGCGCGCACGCGACGAGGATTGCGCGGCGGCGGTTTTGGCTCCCGCGGGCGATATAGGACACGGCGGCGGTGAGCGTGAGCACGAGCGCGACGGACGCGATGCAGAACCAGCGCCACGGGAACTGTACGGACACTAAAAGCCGCCCGAGGCCGGGGATTTTGGAGATGTACGTCCACGGGAAGAGCGTCGAGGCGAGGAAGAGCGCGACGGCGGCGAGCTTCAGCCCGCCGAGGCCGAGGGAGCCGAGGCGCGCGGCCTCGCCGTCCTCATCGCGGCGCAGAAGGTAACGCCCGAACAGGAAGAGCAGCGCGCCGATGCCGAGAATTCCGCCCACGGAGAGCGGCATACCGGTGTACGGCGCGTACAGGTCGCCGGAGAGGCCGAGGGCGTCAACGAACGTCGCGAACATCTCGGCGGGGTACACCGCGTCGGCCGCGGCGTTGGGGAAGCTGTGCATGACGTTCAGGTCGGTCGAGCCGATGTGCGCCATGGGGACGAGCACCCAGGCTCCGAGCGCCGCGACGGCGATAGCGGAGGTGAGAAGCGCGGCCAGGCGGCGGAGCTCCGCGAGGCGGCGAACGTTCGCGAGAGCGAAGAGGAGGCAGATTACGGCGGCCATCTCCACGGACAGCACGTGGCTGTTGACGACGCCGGTGAAGCCGAGGATCAGCCAGCGGCGGCCGCGCTTCTCGTCGCCGAAGAACACCTCATACATGCCGAGGAGCACGGCGGGGAGAAACGCCATCGCGATAAGCTCCCCCACCGCGGCGCGGGTGAAGATGCAGATGAGCCTGTACAGGCAGAGCGTGTAAGCGGCGGAGAGGAAAATCGCGAGGTCGCGGCGGCGCAGGAGCCTTTTGGCGCAAGTGTAGGCGAGTCCGGCAGTCGCGAGGTTTATCGCGAAGATGAAGAGCTGGTACGCGACGGTGAGCGACACGTGCAGCAGACGCAGCGCGGCGGGGAAGTACAGGAAGAGCGTCGGGTACATTATCGCGTCGGCGTAGCCGTAGCCGTTGAGGAACGTGGGGTTGAGGCGCACGGGGAACTGGCCGGAGAGAAG
>JAISKU010000211.1 GCA_031261245.1 Oscillospiraceae bacterium
GACGAAACAAGCGGCGGTCACGTGGGTGACCGCCGCTTTTGGCACATCGTTATTCCGTGACCTTTCACCATTGCCGTCACAACATTCCGCTTAGACAAAAATGCTTATTCGGAGTTGACTTAGCGCGGCTCCGGTCTTATTGCGGAGTCCTCTGTGTCAATACTATTATGGCCGCACGACGGGCGGATACTCACGGTAATTTTTTCTTTTTTGCGCGGCGGCGCAGCTCCGGAACCGGGGCGAGGTCAACGTCGTCGAGTCTGCCGTCCCAGAGGTACTTTTTTGTTTCCTTTACAATCACGTTCGACAGCAGCAGCAGGGAGATGATGTTCGGAATAGCCATGAGGCCGTTGAGCGCGTCCGAGATATCCCAGACGAGCGTGAGCGACGCGACGCCGCCGAAGAACACCGACGCGACGTACAGGATTTTGTACGGCATGACGCCGGATTTGCCGAAGAGGTACTCGACCGCGCGCTCTCCGTAATAGCTCCAGCCGAGAATCGAGGAGAACACGAACGCGATGATGCCGCCGGTGAGGATTATCGGGCCGAGGACGCGAATCTGGCCGAACGCCCAGCCCGTGAGGTCGCCGCCGGTGAGGCTGTTCAGCTCCGCCGACGCGCCGAGCGACTTTGCCTTGAGGACGCTTGAGACGAGCACGAGGCCCGTCATCGCGCAGACGACGACCGTGTCCCAAAACGTGCCGGTCATGGACACGAGCGCCTGACGCACGGGGTTGCGCGTCCGCGCCGCGGCCGCCGCGATGGGCGCGGAGCCGAGGCCGGACTCGTTCGAGAACAGTCCGCGCGCCACGCCGTAGCGCGCCGCCGCCATCATCACGGTTCCGGCGAAGCCGCCGCCGGCGGCGCGGAGTGAGAACGCCTCCCGGAGGATAACGCGCACCGTCTCCCCGAGGTACGCGCCGTTGAGCACGAGCAGAACGACGCAGCCGGCGACGTATAAAAGCGCCATGACAGGGACGAATACGGAGCAGACGCGGGAAATCCAGCGGACGCCGCCGAGGAGGACGACGGCCGTTATGGCGGTGACCACAATGCTCGAAATCAGCGGATCGACACCGAATTGGGTTTTGACCACGGCGGCGAGGGCGTTCGACTGGGTTCCGGAGCCGATTCCGAACGCGGCGACAGCCGTGAAGAGCGCGAAAACGACGGCGAGCCAGCGGAGCCGCGCTCCGCGCTCCAGCGCGTACATCGGGCCGCCGAGCATAGTGCCGTCGGAGGTTTTGACGCGGTATTTTACGGCGAGCAGCCCCTCCCCGTACTTTGTCGCGATGCCGAAAACGCCGGTGAGCCAGCACCAGAGCACCGCGCCCGGGCCGCCGAGGACGATGGCCGAGGACACGCCGATGATGTTGCCGGTGCCGATTGTCGCGGCGAGCGCCGTGGAGAGCGCGGCGAACTGGGAGATGTCGCCCTCGGCGCCCGCGTCCTTTGACACGGACAGGCGGATCGCGCGGAGGATGTGGCGCTGGATACCGCGCGTGCGGATTGTGAGGAAGATATGCGTACCGACGAGCAGCAGGAGCATTGGAAGCCCCCAGACCAGCCCGTCGATTTTGTTGACGATATTCGCGAAAGCTTCCATATTGCGCACTTTCTACATCATTTTTTTGCCTTTTCCGGCGGCGGGAGATAGCGGCGGAGCTTTTCAAGCACCTCCGAGATGTCCACGGGCTTTCCTATGTGGTCGTTCATGCCGGCCGCGAGGCACTTATCCACGTCCTCGCGGAACACGTTGGCCGTCATAGCGACGATCGGGATTCCGACGGACTTAGGCGTGCCGAGCGCGCGGATCTGGCGCGTCGCCTCGCACCCGTCCATCTCCGGCATCTGCATATCCATGAGGATCATGTCGTAGGAGTCCGGCGCGGCGGTGAATTTTTCGACGGCCTCACGCCCGTTTTCGGCGCAGTCGAGAATAACCTCCGTAGGCTCCAGCAGGGCGACGAGTATCTCGCGGTTGATGTCCACGTCCTCCGCGAACAGCACGCGCCTGTTGCGGAAGATTCCGGCGGCGCTGTCGATATCCGAGGTCGGCAGAGGCTCATACGCGCGCAGACCGAGGCAGTCGTTAATCACGTCGGCAATCGAGGAGGGGAAGAGCGGCTTTGAGAGGAATTTGCGCACGCCGACCTCTTTGGCGTGATCCTCCACCGACGACCACTCCACCCCGGAGATCATGATGATGACGGAGTGCCCCTCCGAGCGGGCGGAGATGCGGCGGGAGAGCTCTATCCCGTCCATGTCGGCCATCTTCAGATCGACGAAGTACAGGTCGTACCCGCCGCGCATGTTGACGAGGGACAGCGCCTCCTTCCCGCCGACGGCGGCGTCGCACTGGAACCCGAGGCGGCGCGCGATGTCGAGGAAGTAGTCGAGCAAATCCACGGAGTCGTCCACGACGAGGACGCGGAGATTTTCAAAGTTGACGCCCGGCGCGAGGAGGCTTTTCGGCCCCTCCTCCCCCTCCGCGACGCCGAGGCGGGCGGTGAAGGTGAACGTCGAGCCGAGGCCGAGCTCCGACTCCACGCGGATGACGCCGCCCATCATCTCCACAATGCTCTTGGAGATGGCCAGGCCGAGGCCGGTGCCGCCGAATTTGCGCGAGATGCCGTTGTCGGCCTGCTCAAACGAGGTGAACAGGCGCTCTCTCTGTTCCTCACTAATACCTATGCCGGTATCGGTGACGGATATGCGTACAAGACACTCATTTCCCGCGCGGGAGACGAGTTCGCTGACAAGTTTTATCGAGCCGCCCTCCGGCGTGAATTTCACGGCGTTCGACAGCAGGTTTGTGATGACCTGCGCGACGCGCTGGTCGTCGCCGATGAGGGTGCGGGGAATGCGCTCATCAATTATGACGGTGAAGTCCTGCGACTTCTCCTCCACGCGGAAGTTCACGACGTTCACGACCTTGCGGAGCATATGCTCAAACACGAAATCGGTGGCGGAGAGCTCAAACTTGTTCGCCTCGATTTTCGAGATGTCGAGTATGTCGTTTATGACGCCGAGCAGGTGCGTCGAGGCGTCCTCAATCTTCCCGAAGCAGTAGTCCTTGCGCTCTATATCCGCGGTGCCGCGGCCGATGGAGGTCATGCCGATTATGGCGTTCATCGGCGTGCGCATCTCGTGCGACATGTTCGACAGGAACGTGCTTTTCGCGCGGGAGGCGTCCTCCGCCGAGGAGCGGGCGTCCTCCGCCTGCTCCTGCGCGCGGCGGATATCCGTGATGTCGTGCATCATGACTACGGAGCTGACGATCTCCCCCGTGTACGTGTGGAGCGGGGTGATGTGTACGCCGAACACGCGGGGCTCCTCCCCGATTATCGCGGAGCACTCCAGCTCCACCGTGTCGCCGTCCGTCAGCGCGCGCTCCAGCGCCACGCCGAGCTCGCCCGCGAGCTCCGAGCCGACGTATTTGTCAAAAATCTCCCCGAATTTGCGGCCGCTTACGAGTCCGACGTGGGCGATTCCGGCGAGGGTGAGGAACGCCTTTGTGCAGTACGCGAAACGCCCGTCCATGTCGAGCAGAATGATGATGTCGGGGCTGTTGTCGAGGAGTAGCGTCATATAGCGCTCCTGCCTGTCCTTTTCGGCGGAGCGCATCGCGGACACGGCGGCAAGAGACGCGGCGACGGCCTTATCCCGTTCCATCCTCGTCTGAAGCCGCGCGACCTGCCGCGTGAGCTTTGTTATCTCAGCGTCGCGCTGGGCTAACGTGGTTTCGAGCTCTTCCTGTGTCATATCTGACCTCCGGGTTTATTCGAGCACCATTATTGTATATGTGAGGTTGCGGAAGCGGTTTACCGTGCGGCCGTCCTCCGTCACGGAGGGGCAGATCTCCCCGCCGCTGTACATGAACAGGTACGGGTACCTGTCGCCGAGCAGCTCCGCCGTTTTCGCCATCTCGTCCTCGGAATTCGGGCTTATCACAAGGCTTCGGGAGAGGCAGGGGACGAGGAACATGGCCGACGCGCCGTGCTTTTCGTTGTCCGCCAGCACGGCGTCAAGCGTCGTCTGCACCGTGTCGAGCACGCTGTTGTAATCGACCTCGGCGAAGGCGATCTCCGAGCCGACGGGCGTGTAAACGCCGCAGAGCGCGCTGTCGTCATTCTGGGAGTAGAGCGTCATCGCGACGGGCGCGGCGCCGTCCTTGTAATCTATGAGTATCGGGAGGGAGAAAACGGCGGCGACGTCGTCCCTCGTCACGCCGATGCTTACGAGATACTCCCCCACGGGCATGTCGTTGATTTTCTTGAGTACGTAGCCGTCGGACTCCGTGACGACGGCGTTTTTGCGCGTGATGTTCCTGTCGGAGATGGCGGTGGTGTAGAAGCGCGGACTCACCTCGCCGGAGATGAGGAGCAGCGCGAGGCGGCTGCGGTGGGTCGCGCCGTTGTACAGGACGCGGGCGTTTTCGTAGGTGAGGTTCGTCTCGCTCGAGAGCGTGCCGAACATGGGGACGCCGCCGCTTACGCCGTCGAGCGTCTTGACGTACACCTCGCCGGAGATGTCCGCCGAGATGGGGCCGAACACGAACATGAGCGAAGGGTCGCGCGGCAGCCGCGCGCGGGCGTCGCCGTAGCACTCACGAATAGGCCCCTCCGCGCAGTCGGGCGTGATCTCCTCGGAGAGCGCGACGGAAAAGGAGACGTCGTCGCTCGTCAGTACGCACAGGGAGAGCTGTTCAAAGCCGTAGCCGCGCTCCGTGGCGCAGCCCATGGCGGTACAGCCGATGATATCAAACGGGAGCGCGGCGGTGAGCGCCTCCGGCGCGCCGGTTCCCGGAAACTCCCAGTTACAGGAGAGGATACCGACGGAATTCTTCTTCAGTTGGGTGAGGTCGAGCTGGGACAGGATGTCCGCGACGGCGGCGACGGCGTCGTCAATCTCCGTGGTGAAAGCCGTTTGCATTTTTAACATTTTGACCCCCCGGGCGCGAAAACGCCCCAAACCTCGGATTTTTCCGCTGTATTAAGGTATAATTATATAACGCGAGCCCTTTATTGTCAATGTTCTTTATTGCATCGGGCGGAAATTTGGTGTAAAATGGCACTAAATTCTTTAATCCGCTTTTAATCTCACCTCTATGGCGTTTTAAGCGCGGGGGTTTATACTCACGTCATAAAGGCAAGGGAGGATACGTACATGACTACACTTGAACAGGTTGAAAAGCTCCGCGAGCGCGCGGACGTGAGCTTTGAGGAGGCGAAGGCGGCGCTTGAGGCGGCCGACGGCGATCTGCTTGACGCGATAATCCTGCTTGAGAAGCAGGGCAAGACCGCGCCGCCGCCGACGGGCGGGAACTACTCCTACGAGAGCGACGCGCCCGACTGGGTGCAGGCGAAGGAAAACTTTAAGCACGCGTGGAAGGAAAACGGACACGGATTTAAGGAATTTATGAAAAAGGTGGGGAGTCTGTTGCTGAGATTGATTGACATCGGGAATTCAAATTACCTCGACGCGATACACAAGGAGGAGACGGTGCTCTCCTGCCCGGTTACGGTGCTTGTGATTCTGCTGATATTCTTCTTCTGGGTCGTCGTGCCCGTGCTCGTCGTCGGACTGTTCTTCGGGTGGCGCTATCGCTTCCGCGGGACGCAGCTCGGCCGCGAGGACATCAACGGCGTGATTGAAAAGGCGGAGAACGCCGCCGAGGAGATGAAGAAATCGGTGACGGAGAAGGAGTAAACATGCCGCACAGGATATTGCTCGTCGAGGACGAGGAAAAGCTGGCGAGATTCGTGGAGCTCGAGCTCGGTTACGAGGGGTACGAGGTGACGAAGGCGTTTGACGGGCGCGAGGGCTTGACCCTCGCGCTCTCGGGCGGCTTCGACCTCGTGCTTTTGGACATTATGCTGCCCGGGCTGTCGGGCATGGAGATTTTGCGGCGGCTTCGCAAGTCGTCGAGCGTGCCTGTCATCATGCTCACGGCGCGCGACTCCGTGACGGACAAGGTGTCCGGCCTCGACACGGGCGCGGACGACTACGTGACAAAGCCGTTTGAGATTGAGGAGCTGCTGGCGCGGATACGCGCGGCGTTGCGGCACAAGCTGACGGACGGCGAGGGCGAGGCGTATGAGTGCGGGGCGCTGCGCGTCGATGTGCCGAGGCGCGAGGTGACGGTGAGCGGTACGGCGGTGGGGCTTACGAAGCGGGAATTTGACCTGCTGCACTACCTCTTGAAGAACAAGGGGATTGTCGTGACGCGGGAGCAGCTTCTGGAGAACGTGTGGGACTTCGATTTCGACGGGGGGACGAACACCGTGGACGTCTACATACGGTTTTTGCGCGGAAAGATTGACGACGCGTTCGGGGTGAAGCTTATTAACACCGTGCGCGGGGTGGGGTATGTGATTAAAGATGAATAAGTCTATTGCGCGGCGGCTGTCAAGGCGGCTGTTTTGGCGGCTTTTGGGGATATTCGTATCGCTGGATATCACGATAGCGATAATTTTCGG
>JAISKU010000003.1 GCA_031261245.1 Oscillospiraceae bacterium
AAACAGGTGACGTGTCGCCGCTTCGCCCCCGCTTCGCGTGTGCCCCGCGCCCTGCGGGCTCGGTGCGCGTCGGCGGGGCTCGCCGTCGCGCGCGGCTGTGGTGTGCCGCTGGCGCGGCACGGGTTTTCTCGGTCTCGCGCTGTCGCGCTCGCCCTTTGCTCGCTCGCTACGCTCGCTCGCCCTTAATTTGAGCCGCTTTCGCGGCAAAATCTGCCGCTCGCTCCGCTCGCGCAGCCTTTTCTCTGGCTTTGGCGCAGAGGTATTTCACTCGCGCGTACGAAACGCCCAGACCATATGAGACCTCAGTCGCAGAATAACCAAGACAATTCCGTAAAACCAGATAAAGAGCCGTCTCCCTGTCATAGTCCCTAAGAACGTCCCAGAACATCGACCGCGAATCCCCGATTTTCGCCGTGTCGTCAGGCGCTTGAATACCCTCGTGAAGCGTTCCGACACCGTGCTTCGCCTCCTTTTCGTGTTGATACCGCTCGGCGCGGAGTGAGATGTCCATGACTTTGTCGATCGCCTCAGCGTCGACGTATGCGGGAGTCCAAGAAAACTCCATTTTGCAACCCCTTTCGTGAATTTTGATACCTAATTGTATCTTGCTGCGGTCTCAATGTCAAGTAGTTTTACTTGATAGCGACGCGGAAATTTTCGGTGATTCTCGGATAATGTTTCACGGGGGTTGGTCGTTGCGTGGCTGTTGTCTCCGTCGCGCTCTCGGCTTGCCCGCCGTCGCCGCGTCGCTCGCTTCGCCGCGCGGTTGCCCCCGCGCGGACTCGCTCCTCCTGCGGCGGCGGCGTTCTCGCCTTCGCGCGAGGCTGCCTCTCGCGTCCTCGCGCGCGCTTTCGCTCTCTTGTTTGATTTTAACCCTCGGTCAAGGGAAGCTGCGCCTCGCTGCGCTCGCCCTTGACTTCGAGGGTTGCCTCCGCTGCGGCTTCGCGACAACGCGCGCGAGGACTACGGTATACGGAGGAAAACATCATGACAGCAGGAATCACAAAGGCACTGAGGAGAATCATCATGGAGCGGGACGGGTACACGTGCGTACTCTGCACGCTCGCAGCAAGCGACGTACATCATCTCTTGAGGAGAAGTGCGGGCGGGCGAGATGAACCGCGCAATCTCGTCTGCCTGTGCAGGGGACACCACATGCGCATGCACGGGGAATTACTCTGGTACGATGAGAAACGGCACCACGACGACATGTACCAAACACTGCTTGAATACCTGGCAGACTACTACGGAGAAGAATTCTACGAATAGTAGAGGACGAAAAGCCCCGGGGCTTCGCCCCGGGGCTTTTGGTATGTTCGGGAATCTTGTGGCATAAATATAGTACAAGCTAATAAAACATTGTACAGAACAAAAGTGGGAAAGTCAAGGAGATACTTATGAATAAGCTTGTGCTTGCATCCGTCGCGCTAGGGGTTTTTGCCGTGCTGCTGTCAATAGCGTCGGCGCTGATATGGCCGCTGAGTAAAGACGTACCCGAACAGGACGCGCCGCCTGAGGCGACGGAGACGCCGCCCGAGGCCGCTGCGACGCCGACGCCGCGCGTACCGACGCTCGACTTCGGGGACGCGCGCGCGGTAATACGCGTGCTCGACGGGGAGGAGACGCGGGAGATGACGATGTACGACTACCTCGTCGGAACAGTCGCGGCGGAGATGCCGGCCGCGTTTGCGCCGGAGGCGCTGCGCGCGCAGGCGACAGCCGCGCGGACTTTTGTGATCTACAACATGCTTATCGCGCCTGTAGCGCGGCACCCGGACGCCGACGTGTGCACGGACATCACCTGCTGTGCGGCGTGGATAGGCGGGGAGGAGCTGCGCGACAGGTGGGGCGAGGAATTTGACGCGAACCTCAACAAAATCCGCGACGCCGTGGAGGCGACGGACGGGATATACATAACGTACGGCGGGGAGCCGATACTCGCGGCGTTTCACTCCTCGTCGTTCGGGAGGACGGAGGACGCGCAGAGCGTCTGGGAGAGCGCGAAGCCGTACCTCGTGAGCGCGCCGAGTCCCGAGACGGCGGAGGACGTGCCGAACCTCGTCTCGACAGTCACGGTGTCGCTCTCCGACTTCCGAAAAACGGTGAGCGCCGCGCTGCCGGAGGCAAAGCTCGACGGCGACGCGGCGGCGTGGATATCGGACGTCGCGCTCGACGGCGCGGGGCGGCTCGCCTCGTTGAAAATCGGCGGCGCGCAGATGTCGGGCACGCGGCTTCGCGCGATGTTTGAGCTGCGGAGCACGGCGCTGACGGTGACGGTGACGGTGACGGAGGACGTGGTGTTCACGACGCTCGGCTACGGGCACGGCGTCGGAATGAGCCAGTACGGCGCGAATGTTTTGGCGAAAAACGGCGCGGACTGGCGCGAAATATTGAGGGCGTACTACACCGGCGCGGGGTTTTCGGACGAAAATTTTGAAAATACTGAGAAAACCGAGAAGTTATCGTTGATTTTTCCGTGACACATGCTATAATAGCGGCAAACGGAGGTGTTTTTATGGAAAAGCTGACCATAGGCGTGGGCGGAATGTCGTGCAGTCACTGCGTAAAGGCGGTAACGGATGCGATATCGGCGCTGCCCGGCACGGCGAACGTCGCCGTAAGCCTCGACGACAACGCCGCGACGTTTGAGTACGACGCGGGGCTTGTCACCGTGGACGCGATAAAGGCCGCGATAGTCGAGGAGGGCTACGAGGTCTGAGTTGTGAGCTCTCCGACTAAGTACAGCACCGCGCGCCCCGCGATCTTCACGCGCTCACCGCAGTCCCGGCAGTATAGCGTCCCACTGCGCTTTGAAAGCTGTTTTGCGACAAGCTCCGTTTTGCCGAGCCGCTCGCTCCAGAACGGAATCAAGGTGGAGTGGGACGAGCCCGTTACGGGGTCCTCGGGGATTCCGACTTTCGGCGCAAAGAATCTTGACACAAAGTCCGTCTCCTCGCCTTTCGCTGTTACGATTACGACAGAGTAATCGGAAAGCTGACGTATTTTTTCAAAATTCGGCTGTAAATTGCGGACTTTCTCCTCGGAATCCACAACCAAAAGCAGTCTTTTCGGCAAATCGTGCGCCTCCGATACCCGCTCCCCGATCGCAGCCTCCATCAGCGGAGTTACCGCCGTGCGCACGGGTTTTCTCGACGGAAAATCCATCTCATATAAGTCGCCTTTTTTCTCGACGGTCAAAATCCCGCTCGCGGTATTAAACCGCACGGTTTTCAACGCCGTGTCCACGAAGTTTGAAATCACAAACGCGCTCGCGAGCGTCGCGTGGCCGCACAGCTCCACTTCCACCTCGGGTGTGAACCAACGCAGATCAAAATCATCACCGCGCCTGAGCACGAACGCCGTTTCAGACAAATTGTTTTCCGCCGCTATGCTCTGCATAGTCCGCGCGTCAAGCGGTTCTTCGAGCAGGCACACGCCCGCGGGATTCCCCGAAAAAATTTTTTCGGCAAAAGCGTCTACGATGTAGTATTTCATATTGATTCCTCCTTGCTGATTTCCGGCAGTGCCGCCGTTTTATTGGTTTGGACTATTTCGGCAAGGACGCCAGAATGTCGGCTTTTCTTAACTCCGCCATTTTTTTCACGCACTCCAATGTCCGGGCATCCGGATTAATAAATTTCATTGCAGTGATACAGACGTTATTGAATTCCTTTCCGAATACAGCTTTGCGCGTTCCCCCCGGATTGCCGCAGCCGCCGCAATTTGTGCAGAAATCAACATTTTCCAAAGCGATTTCTTTCAGACGCTCTTCCGGCGGGGAATCCTCGAACCAACTTGAACCGCTGTCGTCAGACCAAACAATCCAAGGCTCGGTCTTCCCTTCGGAGCCGTTGATCAGAATAAAGCACACATACTGGTCTTTATACTTTATCATCCAGTAAAGTTTGTCCGCCCAGTATCCTTTGCCTCTTTCAAACAGCATTTCGCTCGACCTCAAATATTCGGCAAACTCCAATGCGTTTTTTTGCGCGTCCCCGGTGAGAGCTTCGCAAATAAAATTTTCAATCTTCTGTTCAAGCATGATTTTTACTCCGCTAAATAAATTTTTTCGCGTTAAGCCCATCGCCGGGAGTTTCCCCCAACTCCAGCAGCGCCGCCGTTATCTCCTCGAATTTCATGCTGTGCGACGCCTTCACGAGAACGGCGTCGCCTTTTTTTATGAGCTGCGGCAGACGCTCAAAAAGCGCCTGCTTGAACGGGAAGTGGTACGGCTCGATTTCGGCGCGGCTCGCAATCGTACCCTTGAAGATGAATTCCGCCTTTTCGCCGCAGCAGATCACGACGTCGATGCCGAGCTGACCGGCGAGAATACCGACGTCGCGGTGGAGCTCGTTTGACGCCGCGCCGAGCTCCGCCATGTCGCCGAGAATCGCGACGCGGCGCTGAGGCAGCGCCGCGAGCGAGCGTAGCGCCGCGCCGACGGAGTTCGGGTTGGCGTTGTAGCAGTCGTCGATGAGCGTGATGTAGCCCGTGTCGGTAACGCTCGAGCGCGCGCCGACGGGTCGGTAGGACGCGAGCCCGCGGGCGATGTCCTCCGCCGGGACGCCGAGCGATTCCGCGACGGCGGCGGCCGCGAGCGCGCCGAGCGCGAGATGCGCGCCGTACGCGGGAATCTGCACCTTTACGCGCGCTTGCGGCGTTATGAGGTCGAACTCGACGCTCTGTGTGCCGCGCGTGACGACGTTTTCGGCGCGGTAGTCGCAGTCGGAGCCGAGACCGAACGTGAGGCGGCGTATTCCGGGGTCGAAGTCGCGCAGAAGCGCGTCGTCGCCGTTCAGGATTGCGGTGCCGTCGCGCGACATGCGCGGGAACACCTCGCTCTTCGCGCGGAGCACTCCCTTGAGGTCGCCGAGGCGGTCGAGGTGGCAGTGGCCGATTGCGGTAACGACGCAGAAGTCGGGGCGCGCCATCTCCGCGAGGCGCGTCATCTCCCCAAAGTCGGAGACGCCCATCTCCACGACGGCGGCCGTGTGCTCCGCGCCGATTTGCAGGAGCGTGAGCGGCACGCCGAGCTCGTTATTCAGGTTGTCGGTGGTCTTGAGGACGTTGAAGCGCGGAGAGAGCGCGGCGGCGAGCATCTCCTTCGCCGTCGTCTTGCCGACGGAGCCGGTGACGCCGATTATCGGGATATTGAGCCGCGAGCGGTAGTACGTCCCGAGCGCGCGGAGCGCGGCGGCTGTTGAGCAGACGAGGATATACGGGCCGCGCGCGTCGTCGATATCGCGCTCCGCTATTGCGGCGACAGCGCCGAGCGCGAACGCGCGGTTGGCGTAGTCGTGTCCGTCTACGTTCTTGCCGGGGAAGCACAGGAACAGGCTGCCCGCGACGACCTCGCGGTCGTCGCGCACGACGCTTGTCGCGGTGATTTTGCCGCAGTCGGGCGCGCCGACGAGGCGACCGCGCGTGACCCCGGCTATTTTTTCGAGCGTGAGCGGAAGCATCAGGCACCACCGTATTTCTTCAAGGATTCGTGGAGAATCGTGTCAATCAGCGCGTCGTAGCCGAGCCCGACGGCGGCGGCCTCCTGCGGCAGCAGGCTCGTCGGGGTGAGGCCGGGGAGGGTGTT
>JAISKU010000012.1 GCA_031261245.1 Oscillospiraceae bacterium
ATGCGTGTTGAGGCTGCAATCCGTGACGAAAGTCGGTCATTGGGAAACTGAGAAGGCTGGATTGCAGACGCGAGGGCGAAAGCCCCGGAATCGCGCGAGTCGGAAGACCTACATGCCGAGAACGCGCTCCCTCACATGGGGACGCGGGACTGTACATTGCCCATGCCGGACATGGCCACAACGCTTTTGCTGCTGTGGCCATTTTTTTGCGCGCCGGGAGCGCGCGGGGGAGAGGGAAAATGCGGGACACCTTTTACGGCTACCACCCGATTGTAAATATGGCGTATTTCGTCGCGGTTTTGGCGTTCGCGATGTTTTTCACGCACCCGATTTGTCTTGCGATTTCGCTCGTCTGCGCGTTCGGCTACGCAATTTACATCAACGGCAAGAAGTCGCTTAAAACCGCGCTTGTCGTCGCGCTGCCGATGCTGATTCTCACCGCGCTGATTAACCCCGCGTTCAATCATCAGGGCGGCACAATTCTGACGTACCTGCCGAGCGGCAATCCGCTGACGCTCGAATCAATCCTGTACGGCGTCGCGGCGGCGGCAATGCTGATTACGGTAATCTACTGGTTTTCGTGCTTCAACGCCGTAATGACCTCGGACAAATTCGTGTACCTATTCGGACGCGTAATCCCCGCGCTGTCGCTGATACTGTCAATGGCTTTGCGGTTCGTTCCGCGCTTTCGGGCGCAGATAAAAGTCATCTCGAACGCGCAGAAGTGCGTCGGACGGGACGTGAGTAACGGCAGCCTGTGGCAGCGCGCGAAGCACGGGATTAAAATCCTCTCGATTATGATAACGTGGGCTTTGGAGAACGCGATTGAGACTGCCGACAGTATGAAAGGGCGCGGTTACGGTCTGCCGGGGCGCACGGCGTTCTCGATTTATCGTTTTGACCGCCGCGATGGCGCAGCCCTCGGCTTTGTCGCGGCTTGCGCGGCGTATATAATCGTCGGCGCGGCGACGGGCGGCTTAGAATGGCGGTGGTTCCCGACCGTAGGGGGCGGCGTCCTCGACGCCCCGTATCCGATAAGCATATTTATTGTGTATTTTGTGCTGTGCGCAATGCCGCTGATTCTGAACGTAAAGGAGGATTTCAAATGGCGAACGCTGAACAATACCGCATTGAAAACCTGACCTTTACATACCCGGAGCGCGACGCTCCCGCGCTGTCGGAGATTAACCTCACCGTGAATCGCGGCGAATTTCTCGTACTCTGCGGACACTCGGGCTGCGGCAAAACTACGCTCCTGCGGCAACTGAAACCATCAGCGGCTCCGCACGGGGTTCGCAGCGGCGAGATATTTTTTGAGAACACGCAGTTAGCCGAATTGTCGCACCGCGACGCGAGCGCGCGAATCGGCTTTGTCACGCAGTCGCCGGACAATCAGGTTGTGACGGATAAGGTGTGGCACGAATTGGCGTTCGGGCTCGAATCGCTCGGCCTGAAGCAATCGGAGATTCGCCTGCGCGTCGCGGAAATGGCATCGTTTTTCGGGATTCAAAACTGGTTTTACAAGAACGTCGGGGAACTGTCCGGCGGTCAAAAACAGCTGCTGAACCTCGCGTCGGTGATGTGTATGCAGCCCTCGGTGCTGATTCTCGACGAGCCGACAAGCCAGCTTGACCCGATTGCGGCGAGTGACTTTTTAGCGTCAATCGGCAAGATAAACCGCGAACTCGGCATTACGGTCATAATGACCGAACACCGGCTCGAAGAAATTTTCCCGATGTGCGACCGCGCCGTGGTAATGGAAGGCGGGTGCATAATCGCGGACGGCGAGCCGCGCGAGGTCGCGTTGCAGCTCCGCGAGCGCGGGAGCGGAATGTTCCTCGCGATGCCGACGCCGATGCGCGTTTGGGCGGGCGTGGCGGGCGGTGTTTACGACGTTGCGGACGTTCCCGTAACCGTGCGCGACGGGCGTAATTGGATTGACGCCGTTACGAAAAACGGGACGATGTGGACATCGTCCCCTACGGTTGCGGCACGTCCCGTTGTAGGGGGCGATGTCCACATCGCCCCGCCGTATATTCCCGCAATCACCCTCGACGAAGTATGGTTCAAATACGAAAAAGACCTGCCGGACGTTGTGCGCGGCTTGTCGTTCACGGCGAATTACGGCGAGGTCGCGGCGATTCTCGGCGGGAACGGCACGGGGAAAACGACAACGCTCTCGCTGATTAGCGGCGTGAACAAGCCCTATCGCGGCAAGGTGACGGTCGGCGAGTCGTGGGCGGCTCTGCCGCAGAACCCGCAAGCGCTTTTCGTGAAAAAAACCGTCCGCGAGGACCTGCGCGAGATGTCGCGCGACAACGAGTTGCTTGCGAGAACCGCAAAGCTCTGCCTGCTCGACGACCTGCTGGACTCGCACCCCTACGACCTGTCCGGCGGCGAACAGCAACGCGCCGCGCTCGCGAAAGTCCTGCTGCTCCAACCGAAAATTCTCTTGCTCGATGAGCCGACTAAGGGCTTGGACGCGGAGTTCAAGCTGACGTTCGCGGCGATTCTCCGCAAGCTGACGGCGGCGGGCGTGGCGGTTGTTATGGTGTCGCACGACGTTGAGTTCTGCGCGGAACACGCGGACAGGTGCGCGATGTTTTTTGACGGAAACATCGTCACGGAGGGCGCGCCGCGGGAGTTTTTCAGCGGCAACAGCTTTTACACTACGAGCGCGAACCGTATGGCGCGGCACGTTCTGCCCGAAGCCGTGACCGCGAACGATGTGATTGTTGCCTTGGGCGGCGTTCCCGTAGGGGTCGGCGTCCTCGACGACTCGTTTCAAAATGACGACATTAAATATGGCGGCGGGTCGTCGGGGACGCCGACCCTTACGCCCGTTTCTAAAAATTTTCCGCTAAAACGTAAAAATGCAACAATAATCTCCGCGCTGTGTCTGCTCGGTGCTATCATTTTTGCCGCGCTGAATTTTAGCGGTCTAAAAGCGTTTGTTTCAGGCGGCGACCTCGCCGTGAACGTCGCGGCGAACGGCGCGGACGCGTGGAAGTACGTCGGCATTATAGTTGCGCTCGGCGTGTGCGCGGCGGGACTGGTGCTAAGTCTGACATACAAGCGGGACGACGCGCCCGCGCAGGTGCAAATGCCGACCGAAAAACGCAAGCTGTCAAAGCGAACGCTTGCAGCGGCCGCGATGATTTTACTCGCAATCCCGCTGACAATCTATATCGGCGTTTTCTATCTCGGTGACCGCAAATATTACTTCATTTCGCTGCTGATTATTCTCGAAACAATGCTCCCGTTCGCGCTTGTGTTTGAATCGCGCAAACCGCAGGCGCGTGAGCTGGTGGTTATCGCGACGCTCTGCGCGATTGCCGTCGCGGGGCGCGCGGCGTTCTTTATGTTGCCGCAATTCAAACCTGTCGTCGCGCTTGTGATAATCGCGGGCGTGGCGTTCGGCGGCGAATCGGGGTTCCTCGTCGGCGCAATGACGGGGTTCGTGTCGAATATGTTCTTCGGGCAGGGACCGTGGACGCCGTGGCAGATGTTTTCGTTCGGGATAATCGGGTTCCTCGCGGGGGTACTGTTCCGCAAAGGAATACTGCGCCGCAGCCGCGCCGCGCTGTGCGTGTTCGGTGCGCTCGCGACGCTCGTAATTTACGGCGGGATTATGGACACGGCGCAGATAATGATGTATCAGTCCGCGCCGACACGCGCGATGTTCCTCGCGGCGTACCTGCAAGGCATTCCGTTCAACCTCGTACACGCCGTCGCGACCGTCGTATTTCTGCTCGTCGTCGCGAACCCGATGCTCGAAAAACTCGACCGCATCAAGGTGAAATACGGCCTCGTGGAATGAGCGCCGTGCTCTTACTTCACCACTTTTCCGAATATGTAGAACGCGTCGTACTCGCTGACCGAGATCGGGTAGTACTCCGGATTGTGCGAAATCAGCCCGCGCCGCCCGAATTCCTTGCAGTACACCTCGCTATTGAGCACAAAAATCCCGATCTCGCCGAGATTCAGCGTCTCCTGCTTGCGGACGTACACAATCTGACCGTTTTCAAACGTCGGCTCCATGCTGTCGCCGCTGATTCGCAGCGCGTAATCGGCGTCGTAGGGTACGGAGTCGTCGATTTCGATGTCGATGAAGTCAGCATAGTCGAGGAACACGCCCGCTCCGGCCGACGCCGGCATGTCATACAGGCGAATCATCCGCTTGGGCGCGCGCGGCGGCTCCGCCTCGGGCGCGACCGCAAGCTCTACCGCGCGCTCGACAAAGCGCGTATCGCTCCGCAAGAATTCCGAGTATTCCTTCAGCCTCTGCAGCCCGAGCGCGTTCAAATCCGCGCGGCTGTCGATAAATACGCCGTAGGGGTCGCGCACGCCGTACAGCTCGCACAGCCGCAGAAAGGTGAGCGCGTCGGGCTTCGTCGCGCCCTGCTCCCACTTTGACACCGCCTTATCCGTGAACGGCGTGCCGAGCGCGGTCAGCCGCGCCGCGACCTCCGCCTGCGAAAATCCGGACGCGCCCCGGAGCCGTTTTAGTATTGTGCCGAACCTATCCATATTATCACCCCGATATTTTTTTACATAATACACCGCCGCGGGAGAGTTGTCAAGCATAATTTCTCCTAATTGGAGAAAAATATTTCTTGACATCTCTGTAAAAGAGAATTATTATATGGTATACGCAGTGAGACCGAAAAGGATGTGTTAGTGCGATGGACGGGAAAAACTACGCGGACGTAAACGCGGAGACGTTTGACCGCTGGGTCGAAAACGGCTGGGAGTGGGGCGTTCCGATAACCCGCGAGGAGTACGCCGCCGCCGGGCGCGGAGTGTGGCGCGTTTTGCTGACGCCGACAAAGCCGGTTCCGTCGGAGTGGTTCGCGCCGTTTTTGAAAGACGGGCGGCTCGACGGCGTGAAGCTTCTCGGCCTGGCGAGCGGCGGAGGGCAGCAGATGCCGATTTTCGCGGCGCTCGGAGCAACCGGCACGGTGCTCGACTACTCCGACGCGCAGCTCGCGAGCGAAAGGCTCGTGTCGGAGCGCGAGGGCTACGCCATTGATATCGTAAAAGCGGACATGACAAAACGCCTGCCGTTCGACGATGCGGCGTTCGACGTGATTTTCCACCCCGTCGCCAACTGCTACATCGAGGATGTACAGCACGTTTGGAACGAGTGCTACCGCGTGCTGAAGCCCGGCGGGGTGCTGCTCGCCGGTATGGACAGCGGCCTGAATTTTCTCATCGAAAAGGACGAGGAGCCGCTAATAATCAAGAACAAGCTGCCGTTTAATCCGTTAAAAGACCCGGTGCTGATGGAAACGCTGAAGCAAAACGACGACGGCGTGCAGTTTAGCCACTCGCTCGAGGAGCAGCTCGGCGGGCAGCTGAAAGCCGGGCTGCGGCTCACCGCCTTATTCGACGATTACAACGGCAGCGGCGCGTTGCGCGAGTACGCGCCGACATTTATCGCCACGCGGGCAGTGAAGGATTGACGGCGCCGACGGGGGTGAGCGTATGCCTGACCGCACAATATTCCATTGCGACTGCAACTCGTTTTTCGCGAGCGTCGAGGAGATATTCAACCCGCAGTACAAGGCCGTACCGATGGCCGTCGCGGGGGATCCGGCGTCGCGTCACGGCATAATCCTCGCAAAGAATGAGCTCGCAAAGAAATTCAATATAAAGACCGCCGAGACGGTCTGGTCGGCGAAGAAAAAATGCCCGGAGCTGACGCTCTGCCCGCCGCGCCGCCACACGTACTCCGATTTCTGTAAGCGCGTGAACGCGATTTACGCCGAGTACACCGACCGCGTGGAACAGTTCGGTGTCGATGAGAGCTGGCTCGACATGACGATGTTCGCGGACGAAGCGCAAAGGTTCGCCGACGAGCTGCGTCACCGCGTCGCGGAGGAGATCGGGATCACAATCTCCGTCGGCGTGTCGTGGAACAAGATATTCGCAAAACTCGGTTCCGACTACAAAAAGCCGGACGCGACGACGGTCATCACGCGCGAAAACTACCGCGAAATCGTGTGGAAACTGCCGGTGTCGGACTTGTTTATGGTCGGGCGCAACACCGCCGACAGTCTGAACAAGATCGGCGTTCAGACCATCGGCGAGCTCGCGCAATCCGACGCGGCGTTTTTGGCGGGCAGATTCGGCAAGCTCGGCGAGGTGCTGTACCGCAACGCGAACGGCGACGACGACTCCGCCGTCGCGCACATCGGCGCAGCCGAACAGCCAAAGTCGGTGGGGAACGGCATGACGTTCCGGCGCGACCTCGTGAGCTTTGAGGACATCCGCGCGGGTGTGAACACTCTCGCGGACTCCGTCGCGGCGCGGCTGCGTGCGGCGGAGCTGAAGTGCGCGACGGTGCAGATGACGATAAAGGACGCGAACCTCAAATCCATTCAGCGGCAAAAAGGCGTTGCGGCGCCGACGTTTGTAGCGACGGAAATCGCGGCGGCCGCCCTTGAGATTATCGGGGCGTCGTGGCAGATAGGGAAGCCCATCCGTATGCTGACCGTGACGGCGCAAAACCTCGTCCCGGCCGATCAGGCGGCGGCGCAACTGACGCTGTTCGGCGAGGAAAACGATGAGCGCCACAAGAAAAAAGAGCGGCTGGAGCGCGCCGTGGACACGATTCGCGGACGGTACGGCAAGGGCAGCGTGAGGCGCGGTGCGGCAGATGAGGATTTGGGAATCAGCTGAGCGGAAACTCGACGGTTATCTCGGTGCCGTCGCCCTCAAGACTGCGCAGCTCAATTTCGCCGCCGTAAAGCGCCGCGATGTGCTTGACTATCGCCAGACCGAGGCCGGTGCCGCGTATGTTGTTGGAGCGCGACTTGTCCGCGCGGTAAAAACGCTCAAAAACACGGCTCTGCGCGGCTTGCGGTATGCCGATGCCCGTGTCCGAAACGGAGATGCGGACGCGGCTCTCCGTGCGGGATAACCGAATCGCGACGGAGCCGCCGCGCCTGTTGTACTTGACGGCGTTGTCCGCAAGGTTGTAAATCAGCTCGTACATCATGGAGCGGTTCGCCGCCAGCGCGGCGGCGCCGTCAACGCTTATCGAGACGCCGAGCTCCTCGGCCTTGGAGCCGAGCGCAGTCGCCGCCTCCGAGGCCGCCGCGGCGATGTCAACCTCCTCGACGGCTTCGCGCCCGCGCCCCTCGTCGAGCTGCGAAATCAGCATAATATCGTCCACGAGCGCGATCATGCGCGCCGATTCGTCTTTGATTTTCTCATAAAATGACGGCCTGTCGTCCTCCCGGACGATGCCGCCGCAGAGCATTTCCGCGTTGCCGTAGATGATTGTCAGCGGCGTTTTGAGCTCGTGCGACACGTTCGCCGAAAACTCCCGCCGCAGAGCCTCGCTCATCTGACGCTCCGTCACGTCGAGCAGCAGGGTGAGCGCGCCGAGCGACGGCACCGGGCTGAAAAACACGCGGTAGACGCGCTCCGACCGCGGCAGCTCCATCTCGCTCCGCACACCGGACAGGGCGAGGCGGATGTGCTCCAAAAACTCCACGTCGCGCAGCAGCTCGAGCACGTTCCGCCCGACGGCGGCCTCGGACGCGCCGAGAATGCGCAGCGCGCTCTTGTTCGCGGAGAGCACGGTGCCACTGTCGCCTATTAACACGGTACCCTCGGACATGTTGTCAGTAATCACGGCGATCGTGTCCGCGCGCTCACGCACGGCCGCGAGCTCACGCTCAAGCTCCGCGCGCTCGTCGGAGAGCTGTCGCACGCGCGGGTAGAGCTCGCCGTCGATCTCGCGCCGCAGCCGCCGCACCCTTACGAGCGCGATTGCGACGGCGAAAGCGAGCGCGACAATGGCTACAACAGCAATTTCCATGTCAACCGCCCATCTTGTAGCCGACGTTGCGCACTGTTTTTATCAGCTCGCCGCACCCGCCCAGCTTCTGGCGGAGCGATTTTATGTGCATGTCCACGGTGCGGCTCTCGCCGCCGTAATTGAAGCCCCAAACGTTGTCGAGCAGTGAATCGCGCGTCAAAACGATCCCCTCGTTTGCCATGAGGCAGCTCAAAAGCTCAAATTCCTTAAAGGTAAGCGCCACCGCCGCGCCGTCTGCGGACACGCTGCGCCTGTCGCGGTCGAGCGCCACGCCGCCGATGCGGGCGACGGAGCCGCCGGGCGCGTCGCCGCCGTATCTGCGCAAAACGGCCCTGATGCGCGAGATGACCTCCATGACGGAAAACGGTTTTGTTATGTAGTCGTCCGCGCCGAGATCGAGGCCCCTTATGCGGTCGAGCTCGGAGGTCTTTGCGGTCAGCATGATGACAGGGATTTTGCCGTACTTATCGGACTGCCGCAGACGCTTGAGAATCGAGATTCCGTCCTCACCGGGCAGCATGATATCGAGGAGAATCAGCGACGGCGCGTCCTCACCCGGACGCGCGCGCAACGCCTCGCCGTCCGCGAAGCCCTCCGCGGCAAAGCCCGCGGACTCAAGCGCGTACAGCACCATGTCGCGTATATCGGCGTTATCCTCGACAATGAATATTTTCGGCACGTTCGGCCTCCGTCTTACAGAACTTGGGTGTCCTTGTGAATGCCTGTTATGGAAAAGATGACCCACTCCGCGATGTTGACGGCGTGGTCGCCTATGCGCTCGTAATATTTCGCGATTTGCATGAGATCGAAGGCCTGCTCGCTGTTGTCGGGGTCGCTGCGGACGAGCGCGATAAGGTCTTTTTTTACGTCCATATACAACCCGTCAACAACGTCGTCACGGTCGATTACGGACTGCGCCAGCTCCAAATCCTTCCTGACGAAGGCGTCGATGCTCTCGGTGACCATGTTGATGGTGGTGATCGCCATTTTCGGTATGAGGTCGAGGTTCATGATGTACTCCTGCTCCGAGAGCAGCAGACAGAGCTCCGATATGTCCTGCGCGTGGTCGCCAATGCGCTCCATATCGGTTATCATTTTCAGCGCGGTGGATATCTGGCGCAGGTCGCGGGCGACGGGCTGCTGGTTGAGAAGCAGCTTCAGGCACAGGCGCTCTATCTCCTTCTCCTTCTCGTTGATAATGTCGTCCCCGGCGATAATCTCGCGCGCCAGCTGCGTATCGTGCGCCTCAAGCGCCTTTGTCGCCTTTGCTATGGCGCTCTCTATAAGCGCGCCCATCTCAATCAGGGTGTTGTTAAGCTCCGTAAGCTGCTCATCAAAACGACTGCGCATCATCCGAACCTCCCCGTAATGTAATCCTCCGTCCTCTGATCCCTCGGCATGGCGAACACCGTTTCGGTGCTGTCGTACTCAATCACCTCGCCGAGGAGGAAGAACGCGGTGCTGTCGCTTATTCTCGTGGCCTGCTGCATGTTGTGGGTCACGATTATTATACTATACTTTTCGCGCAAAGTCAGCAGTAATTCTTCAATTTTCCCCGTGGAAATCGGATCGAGCGCGCTCGTGGGCTCATCCATAAGCAAAACCTCCGGCGAGACGGCGAGCGCGCGGGCGATACACAGCCTCTGCTGCTGCCCTCCGGACAGGCTCAGAGCCGGTTTTTTCAGCCGATCCTTCACCTCGTCCCAAATCGCGGCGGCGCGCAGGGAGCTCTCCACAATCTCGCCCAGCTCGAAGCGCGATTTGATTCCGTGCGTGCGCGGGCCGTAGGCGACGTTGTCGAAAATGCTCATCGGGAACGGATTCGGCTTCTGGAACACCATTCCGACGCGGCGGCGCAGCAGATTCACGTCCGTGTCGTCGTAGATGTCCTCGCCGAAAAGCCGCACGTCGCCGGTTATGCGGCACCCTTCCACGAGGTCGTTCATGCGGTTTAGCGTTTTTAGCAGCGTGGACTTGCCGCACCCCGAGGGCCCGATGAAAGCGGTGATTTTCCCGGACTCAAGCTCAAGGTCGATGTTCTTCAGAGCGTGAAACTTGTCGTAGTACAGGTTCAGCCCCTTTATCTCAAAGCAGTTCATGATCTCCTCCCAAGCCTTTTGGCAATCCGTGCGGACAGCGCGTTTATCAGAACGACGACGACGAGCAGCACGACCGCCGTGGCGTAGCCCTCGTCCGTGTGCAGTCCCTCGCTCGACAGCGAGTACATGTGAACCGAGAGCGTCCTCGCCGACTGCATCGGGCTCCCGGGTATCTGCGCCACCGTTCCGGCGGTGTATATCAGCGCGGCCGTCTCCCCGACGATACGGCCGACAGCGAGTATGACGCCCGCGAGTATCCCCGGCACGGCGGAGGGCAGCACAATCCGGAGCACCGTGCGCAGCTTGCCCGCGCCGAGCCCGAACGAGCCCTCGCGATACGTGTCAGGAACGGATTTCAGCGCCTCCTCCGCCGAGCGCATGACGAGCGGCAGAATCATAATCGAGAGCGTGGCCGCGCCCGCGAGGACGGAGTACCCCCAGCCGAGAAACACCACGAAGAACAGTCCGCCGAAAAGCCCGTAGACGATGGACGGAATACCGGAGAGCGTCTCCGTCGTCATGCGGATGACCGCCACGGCCCTGTTGCCGCGCCGCGCGTATTCGGCGAGGTAAATCGCGGCGAACACGCCGAGCGGTACGGCGATGACGAGCGAGACTATCGCAATGACGATCGTCGAGATTAGCGCGGGCACAAGCGACACGTTGTCGCTGTTGTAGTGCAGCGCGAAGAGCGACGGCTTCAGGTGCGGCACGCCGCGCACGAGGATAAATCCCACGAGTAGCAGCAAAAGCCCGATGGTGACGGCCGCCGCGAACCACGTCACCGCGCCGAGGAGAATCTCGGACGTCTTTCTCTTCCTGCGCATCATTTTCCCCTCCTGTTAAGCGCTGACAGGCTCAAATTGATGATCAGTATGAACATCAGCAGCACGACGCCCGTGGCGATAAGCGCCTCGCGGTGCAGATCCCCGGCGTATCCCATCTCGATGACAATATTCGCGGTCATGGTGCGCACGCCCTTGAGCAGGGACACCGGCATACGCGCCTGGTTGCCCGCAACCATCACTACGGCCATAGTCTCGCCGATTGCGCGGCCGATACCGAGCACGACGGCCGCGAGGATGCCGGATTTTGCGGCGGGCAGGACGACGGTGAACACGCTGCGATAGTGCCCGGCGCCGAGCGCGAGCGCCCCCTCGTAATACTGCTCCGGCACGGCGCGCAGCGCGCTCTCGGCGAGGCCGATTACCGTCGGAAGAATCATAATCCCGAGCAGGATACACGCGGACAGTATGCTGCTGCCCGAAAGCGGCACGATCACGGCGATTCCGAAAAAACCGTACACGACGGAGGGGATCCCCGCGAGCAGGTCAACGCCCGGCTTTAAGAGCTTATACAGCCGCCTCGGGCAGACGCGCGCGAGAAAAACCGCCGTGAGCACGCCGATCGGCACGCCGATCAATATCGCGCCCGCCGTGACGTACAGACTGCCGACGATCATTGGCAGTATGCCGAAGCGCGCCGGCGTGTCCGTGGGCGACCACTCACGGCCGAGCAGGAAACTGAATACGCCGATTTTGCCCATCGCGGGCAGGCCGTTCGCAAAGAGAAAGAGGCATATCAGCCCGACCGCGAGTATGGAGACGAGTGCGGAGATAAAAAACACCGCTCCCATCAGCCTCTCCCTGAGCTTGTTCGCGTTTAGCCTGTTCATCCTGTCACCTCGCTCCATTTTTCCGCGCCGCCGGTGAAGATCGCCCGCACCTGCGCCGTCGTCAGATTTGTCACCGGGTTGTCGTTGTTCACCACGACGGCAATCCCGTCGAGAGCTATCTGTATCGGCGTGAGAGTCTCAAGCTCACCGGCCTTGAGGTCGCGGCTCGACATTCCGATGTCGCAGACGCCGCTCGCCGTGTCCGCCATTCCGGCGGAGGAATCGCTCTGCTGAATTTCGATCTTTACGCCGGGATTTTTCGCGATATACGCCTCCTTGAGCTTCTCCATAAGCGGCGTCACGGAGGTGGAGCCCGCGACGACGATCTTGCCCGTGAGTCCGGACGGCGTGTACGACGGGGCGTCATCGTCGATTGAGACGTAGTTTTTCGCGGCGACAGCCTGCCCGTCCGAGGAGAGAATGAAGTCGATGAAGTCGCGCGCCGCGCCCGTTGGCGCGCCCCTCGTCGCGATGTAGTACGGGCGCGCGACGGCGTAGGTGCCGTACTTGACGCTCGCGCCCGACGGCGCGACGCCGTCGATTTTGACCGCCCTGACAGTCTCGTTCAGAGAGCCGAGGGAGGTATAGCCGACGGCGTACCTGTCGCCGGAGATGTTCATCATCATGATGTCCGTCTGCTTCGCGATGACGGCCTCCTTTGTAGTCATGTCTTTTTTTGAGCCGTTCTCACCTGTTTGTTGTATGCCGAAAAGCTCGATAAACGAGCCGCGCGTCCCGGAGCCGTCCTCGCGCGAGACCACGTCTATCGACCTCTCCGCGTCCCATTCGCCGCCCGCGCAGCCCGTTAGCGCGCAAAGTGCGGCCGCGAGCGCGAGCATTGTGCCGATTGCCTTTTTCAATATGCCTTCTCCTGTGTTTTCATCTTGATTTTGTGCTACTTTAACGCAAAAATATATAATCTGAATACAGCGCCATGTAAAAACTGCGTAAAATAATCACGGCGGACGGCCCGGCGCGAAAATGGTACTTGCAAATTAGCTGAATTGATAGTATAATTTCACCAATCATTTATGCAAATTCATTAATATTGAAAGGGGCAACATCATGGCAAAGAGCTTTGAGATGAAGTTCTACAG
>JAISKU010000078.1 GCA_031261245.1 Oscillospiraceae bacterium
TCCGCCCAGCCCTTGGAGAGAATCTCCTCGGCCTCCGCGATGCTCGTGATGGAGCCGACGGTGTTGACGAGCAGGTCGGGATAGCGCTTTTTCACGTCCGCCGCGTAGTGGACGTTGAAAAGGTGCGGCATCATGTAGTTCTGGCACCAGTTGCGGTAGTACTTCATGTCAAAGTCGGAGTGGATGCCGGCGGAGACGTGGATTATGTCGATGTGATCCTTGAGGTAGCCGATGAGCTCAAGCGTCTCTTCGAAATGCATACCCTCGGGCGCTATCTCGTCCGCCGAGATGCGGTACTCGATTACGAAATTCTCTCCGCACTTCTTGCGGATGTCCTCGCACACCTCGATGGCGAAGCGCGCGCGCTTCTCGGTGGAGCCGCCGTACTCGTCCGTGCGGAGGTTGTACATCGGCGAGGTGAACTGGCTGATGAGGTTGCCGTGGCCGCCGTGCACGAGCACGATGTCCATGCCCGCCATTTTCATCTTTGCCGCGGCGTCGCCGTACTTTGCGACAGTCTCCGCGATTTTCTCCTTCGTCATCTCGATCGCGCGGACGGGCTCACGCCCGAGCCGCTTCGCGCGGGAGAGCTCCGACGAGGTGATGATTGCGGAGGCGGAGTAGGGCGCGTGGCCGACGGTCTCATACGCGGTATCCTTGCCGTTGTGGTTGATCTCCAGCGACGCGTGGCAATTGTAGTAGGAGGCCATCTCGGCGTACCACGACAGCGGGAGAACGCTGTGCGGGTTCGCGAGGTCGAGCTGACACTCCTCATCCTTGCACTCGCTTATGTCGATGGACGAGTTGCCGACGTACAGCGTCGTCGCGCCGCCGCGCGCGAACATGCGCATCCAATCGACAAATTCGTGCGTGACAAGCCCGTCGGGCGAGGCGAGGTCCGGGGACGGCGGGGCGAGCGTTATGCGGTTTTTGAAATCGATGCCCCTGATGCGAATGGGTTTGAATACGTGCTCATAGTTGCTGCCCATATCATGTGTGTTCCTTTCGATATTAGATTCCGGACAAGTCCGGTTCTTTAATGAGTGACATTATAGCATAAGCGAAAGCCACGCGCAAGCCGTTTATTCAAATTTCCCGACACAACATATTGCGATTGCGCCGCAATGGGATAACAAACCAAAAAATTTTTTCAATTTTTTTCAAATTAACTATTGCAATTTCTTTTGAAGCTGTTATTATAGGTACAAGATTCACTGAAAATCATTGAAGTTAAGTGATATCCCACACATAAAGGGGGCGACGACGTGGCGAACGAAATAATGGGCGGCATTTACGACCATCTTCTTGACCAGAAGAGCCGAATTTCCATACCCTCCCAGCTGCGCCGCACTCTCGGGGAGACGTTCTATCTCACGTTCTCTGACAAAAAATGCCTCGAGGGCTACACGGAGGACGCGTACAAAAAAATCAGCGACGAGCTCGACGAGATCGACCCGGACGAGGGGCTCTTCTGGCGCGCGAACTCCGTGCCGTGCAAAATCGACGCGCAGGGCAGGGCGTTTATACCGCAGGATTTCCGCGACGGAATAGGGCTCGGCACGGACGTCACTATAGTGGGCAACGGCAGCATGATACAGTTCTGGAACACGGACGAGTGGAGAAGCGTCAACGCCGCGAACCGCACTCCGGAGAAGTACGCGGAGACGAAGAAGCGGCTGCGCGAGCTGCGTGAGCAAAAACGCAAATGAGCCACGTTACGGTGCTTCTGAACGAGGCCGTTGACGGTCTCGCCGTGGCGCCGGGAAAGCTGTACTGCGACTGCACGCTCGGCTTCGCGGGACACAGCGAGCTTATACTCCGGCGCGGAGGCCGGCTTATCGCGATCGACCGCGACGCGGACGCGATTGCGGCGTCGAGAGAGCGCCTTGCGGAGTACGGCGGCGCGGTGACGTTCGTACACGGAAATTTCGGCGACATCGCGGAGATCCTGAAGAGTCTCGGGATTGAAAAGCTTGACGGCGGACTTCTGGCGGACTGCGGTGTAAGCAGCTGGCAGCTGGACGCCGAGGGCGCTCGCGGGTTCAGCTATATGAGGTCTGAGGGGCTTGACATGAGGATGAACCGCGATGAAAATTTTACGGCGCGGGAGCTTGTGAACACGTGGAGCGCGGCGGAAATTAAGCGGATACTTTACGAGTACGGCGAGGAGCGGTACGCCCCGCAGATTGCGGCGGCGATCGCGCGGCGGCGGGAGATAAGGCCGATAGAGACGACGGAGGAGCTCGCGGACATAATACGCTCCGCAATGCCGGGAAAGGCCCTGCGCGAGAAGCAGCACCCGGCGAAGAGGAGCTTCCAGGCCATACGGCAGGCGGTAAATAATGAGCCGGGCGAGCTGAACGCGCTGCTTGCGGCGCTGCCGGAAGTGCTCGAATCCGGCGCGCGGGCCTGTTTTATAGAATTCCACAGCGGCGAGGGCTCGGCCATAAAGCGCGCGTTCAAGAATTTTTCGGACGGCTGTACGTGTCCCAAGGACTTTCCGAAATGCGTGTGCGGGTTCGTGCCGTCTATGAAAATCATTACGAAGAAGCCGATACTGCCGAGCGCGGAGGAGATTTCGGACAACCCGCGTTCACGCAGCGCAAAGCTGAGAATCGCAGAGAGATTATAAGAGGATAAAAGCGGAGAGAGTAAAGGAGAAAAATCATGGCCGAAGCCGCCCTCAGACAAGACAGCTACATCTATTCAAGCGCACTCCCGGAGGAGGCGCTCCCGTTCCCGCAAGCGGGGGAGCAGAGCGCGCCCTTTGAGGACGCGCGCGCAATACCGCGCCCCGCGCGAAAGCCGAGGATATCGCTCTTTTCGATATTCGGGTTCGCGTTTGTCGCGGCGCTCGCAATCACGTGTACGCTGTCGTATGTTGAGCTGACGGAGGTCTCAACGGACATAACGGGCATACGCGAGATAAAGGGCAAGGTCAAGCCAAAGGCAGGCATAACGGACAAGCTTAACGCGCTGACGACGGAATACTCCGCGCTGCGCATTGAATACGAGCGTACGTTTGACATGAACGCGATTGAGCGCTACGCGATTGACGAGCTCGGCATGACGCGGACGACGGCCGTGAGCGAGCGCGTCATATCGGCGGTTCCGGAGGACAAGGCGATAATTCCCGCCACCGCGCGGAATAACGGTGGAATAAAGGAGTTTATCACGTCCCTTTTGGCATACTTCAAATAGCATATCCATATAATCCGAAGAAGGGCGAAAAGGGGGTCGGCTTGCGTGAAGAAAAAACGGGTTATAAATGAAAAGCCGACTTGGGCGGTGCACAACCGCACCTTCTGGCTGATTGTTATCTGCGGCGTCGTGGCTTTTTGCGCGCTCGGGGCGCGGCTGTTCGACCTCCAGGTGGTGCAGCATGACGAGCTTGAGGCGAAGGCGATCGGGCAGCAGACGCGTGACGCCGTCATAAAGGCGTCGCGCGGCACGATATATGACACGAACGGCAAGGTGCTCGCGGTTTCCGCGACGACGG
>JAISKU010000178.1 GCA_031261245.1 Oscillospiraceae bacterium
GGCGGCGTGCGCACAAACACCTGCATCGGGTACTTGTGCCCGGTGACGACGCGAATCTCCGTCTTGATCAGCTTCTGTATTGCGTCCAGATCCTTTTTTTCGTCGATGTCGCAGAAGGATATCGCGATTCCCGAGAGTCCGGCGCGGCCCGTGCGGCCGATTCTGTGGACGTATGTCTCCGGGACGTCGGGCAGGTCGAAGTTGATGACGTGGGATATCTGCTCCACGTCGATTCCGCGCGCCGCGATGTCAGTGGCGACGAGCGCGCGAATCTTGCCCTCCTTGAAGTCCGCGAGGGCGTCCTGCCGCGCGTTCTGCGACTTGTTGCCGTGAATCGCCTTCGCGGAGACGCCCGCCTGCGACAGGAGCTTTTGAATCTTGTCGGCGCCGTGCTTCGTGCGCGAGAAAATCAGCGCGGACACGATGTCCTCGTCTTCGAGCAGCTCGACGAGCAGCTTTCCCTTGTTCACGCGGTCCACGAGGTACAGGGACTGCTCTATCGCGTCCACGGTCGAGGACACGGGCGTGACGGCGACGGTGACGGGGTCGCGCAGGATGGTTTTGGACAGCTCCGCGATCTCCTGCGGCACGGTGGCGGAGAACAGGAGCGTCTGGCGGTCGCGCGGGAGCTTGTCTATGACCTTTTTTACGTCGTGGATAAAGCCCATGTCGAGCATACGGTCTGCCTCGTCGAGCACGAGCACCGAGACGTCGTCCAAATGACAGAGCTTTTGGTTCATCAGGTCGAGCAGTCTGCCCGGCGTGGCGACGAGGATGTCCGGGCCCGCCATGAGATCTGCGACCTGCGGATTTTGCGAGACGCCGCCGAAGAGCACCGCGGTTTTCAGTCGCGTGTAGCGGCCGTAGGCCTTGAAGCTCTCCGCGATCTGTATCGCGAGCTCACGCGTCGGGGTCATGACGAGGGCGTGCAGCTTGTGCTTGCCCGTCGTGTTTTGATTCTGCTTGTACAGCGTTTGCAGGATGGGGACGGCGAACGCCGCCGTCTTGCCCGTACCTGTCTGCGCGCAGCCGAGAAGGTCGCGGCCTTGCAACAGTAGCGGAATCGCCTCCGCCTGAATCGGCGACGGCGTCACGTAACCCTCCCTGTCAATCGCGCGGAGGATCGGGTCGATTATATCGAGTTCTCTGAATGTCATTTAATCTCCTAAAGTCTGTTATTTTTTGTGCCTTTGCACATAGTACACCAAATCGCGCAAAAAAGCAACGATTATCGTTGAGCGCGGCGGAAATGTGTGGTAGAATATGAAATTGAGGCGAGCTTATGTCTCGCGCTCCGGGATAAGGGAGGATAAATATGAAGCTGTTATGGAGACTTAGCAAAGAGACCGTGGGGTACCGCTTTCTGCTGGTGCTCGCCGTCGTCATCACCGTTGTGATGACAGGACTGAACCTCGCCGTGCCGAGGTTTCAGATGACGCTCGTCGATATCATAAGCGCGGGCGTGAGCTCGGACAAGCTCGGCGAGATTTTGCGGCTGTCGATGCTGCTGCTCGGGACGATTCTGCTGCGCGAGTGCTGTCGCGGGGCGACGAACGTCGTCGCGCACCAGGCCGCGTGGAACATCGTGGAGAAGGTTCGCGTGAAAATCTACGGCAAGATGCAGACGTTTACGACGGAGTATTTCACGTCCGTACACACGGGCGATTTGATGAGCCGCGTCGTGAGCGACACGGAGACGCTGGAGCAGCTTTACGCGCACCTGATTCCGGAGACGATAGCGAACGTCATAACGTTCGTCGGCGTGTGCGTGGTGCTGTTCACGATAAACCCGAGGCTCGCGGCGCTCACGTGCATACCGATTCCGTTTATCGTGCTGCTCGGCCGGATTTTCACGAAGAAGATCATGCCGCTGTTCCGCGCGAGGCAGAAATTTGTCGGAGAGATGAACACGGATTTGAACGACAACTTTTCGGGGATTCAGGTCGTGCGGGCGTTCGGGCAGGAGGAGCGCGCGGCGAAGAAGGTGCACAAGAGCCTGCGCAACTTCACTACCTCGATGCTTCAGGCGCTGTTCAAGGGCGCGTTTTTCGCGCCGGGCGTGAGCTTTTTGACCTCGTGCGGGCTTGTGATAGTCCTCGGCGCGGGCGGATATTTCGCGTACAAAAATCAGGTGTCGATCTCCGAGGTGATAGGCTTCGTGTTCTACCTCGGGCTGTTCTACGCGCCGATTTCGGGGCTGGCGCAGCTCATGGAGGGGGCGCAACACGCGATCGCGGGCGCGGAGCGCGTGGTGGAGATACTCGACACGCCGATTGAGATACAGAACAACGACGGGGCGATTGCGCTCGAGAGCTGCGAGGGCGCGCTCGCGTTCGAGGACGTGAGCTTCCACTACGAGGAGACGAAGCCGATACTCAAGAACATCGACCTCGAGGTCAAGCCGGGGACGTTTACGGCGCTCGTCGGGCCTACCGGCGTGGGCAAGACGACGGCGGTGAACCTCATGGCGAGGTTTTATGACCCTATAAGCGGCGTGATAAAGCTCGACGGGCACGACATAAAGACGCTGACGCTCGAAACCCTGCGAAAGTACATAGCGTTCGTACCGCAGGACACGTTTTTGTTCAACACGACGCTCGCGGAGAACATCGCGTACGCGCGGCCGGACGCGACGCGCGAGGAGATAATCGCCGCCGCGAAGATCGCGCGGATTCACGACGACATCGCGGAGATGCCCGACGGCTATGAGAGCGTCACGGGCGAGCGCGGGGTCAAGCTCTCCGGCGGGCAGAAGCAGCGCGTCGCGATCGCGCGCGCCGTGCTCGCGGGGGCGCCGGTGCTGATTCTCGACGAGGCGACGAGCAGCGTGGACGCGGAGACGGAACGCATGATTCAGCGCTCCATCGACGAGCTGACGGGGACGCACACGATTGTCGCGATTGCGCACAGGCTCTCGACGGTGATCAACGCCGACCAGATAGTCGTGTTCAAGGACGGCGAGATTGAGGAGCGCGGCACGCACGCGCAGCTCATGGAGCTCGGCGGGCTGTACCGGCGGATGTACGATTTGCAGACGGCGGAGGAGAACGACAATTTCTGAATTTCTCTTGACATTTCACCGCAGATGCATTAAATTATAATGCATATGTTATTAGTATGTTTTTAAGGAGATCGCAATGAACATAGAGACCGTCTGTATACACGGAGAGGGCCGTAAAACCGATTACACGGGCGCGGTTTGCACCCCGATTTACCAGTCGTCGACGTTCGCGCACCCCGGCGTGGGGCGCAGCACCGGCTATGACTACACGCGCGCGCAGAATCCGACGCGTGAGCACCTTGAGAAGAAGCTCGCGGCGCTCGAGGGCGGACACGGCGCGCTCGCGTTTTCCTCGGGAATGTCGGCCGTCGGCGCGCTCGTGGAGCTGCTGTCCCCCGGCGACCACGTGATAGCCTCCGACGACCTGTACGGCGGGACGATCCGCCTTTTTGACCGCGTGCTGACTAAAAACGGCGGGTCGGTCACGTATCTCGACACGGGCGACATCGACGCGCTCGCCGCGGCGCTGCGGCCCGAGACGCGTCTCGTATTCGTCGAGACGCCGACGAACCCCATGATGCGCGTGACCGATATCCGCGCCGTCGCGGAGCTGCTGCGCGGGCGCGGCATAACGCTCGCGGTGGACAACACGTTTTTGACGCCGTACTACTGCCGTCCTCTGGAGCTCGGCGCGGACGTCGTGATACACAGCGGCACGAAGTACCTCGGCGGACACAACGACACGCTCGCGGGGTTCCTCGTCGTGAAGGATGAGGAGCTTGAGGCGAAATTGCGCTACACGGAGATGACGACGGGCGCGGTGCTCGCGCCGTTTGACAGCTTTCTCATTGAGCGCGGCATCAAGACGCTCGCGCTGCGCATGGACAAGTCGTCGGAGAACGCGCTCGCGCTCGCGCTGTGGCTTGAGAAGCAGCCGCGCGTGAAGAAGGTCTACTACGTCGGGCTGCCGTCGCACCCGGACATCGCGGTGTCGCGTGCGCAGGCGGGCGGCTTCGGCGCGATGATATCGTTCGAGGTCGATTCGGCTGAGACGGCGCGCGCCGTGCTGGAGCGCGTGGAGCTAATCTACTACGCGGAGAGCCTCGGCGGGGTCGAGACGCTGATTACATACCCGCTTTTGCAGACGCACGCGGACGTGCCGGAGGAGCAGAGGCTCGAGCGCGGGATTACGGACAGGCTGCTGCGGCTTTCCGTCGGGATTGAGCACATCGCGGACATAATCGCCGACCTCGAAAACGCGCTCGCGGTATAGCCATGACCTACGATTTTGACGAGGTAATCGAGCGGAAAAACACGGATTCGCTGAAATTCGACTTTGCGCGGGAACGCGGGCGGCCGGAGGGGCTGCTGTCGATGTGGGTCGCGGACATGGATTTCCGCGTGCCGCCGTGCGTGACGCGCGAGCTTGAGCGCATTGTGCGGCACGGGATATACGGCTACACGGAGACGAAGGAGGACTATTTCGACGCGGTGGCCGCGTGGTTCCGCGAGGGGTTCGGGTTTGATACGCAGCCGGAGTGGCTTGTAAAGACGCCGGGCGTCGTGTTCTCGCTCGGCATGGCGGTGCAGGCGTTCACGAAGCCGGGCGACGCGGTGATAATACAGCAGCCGGTGTACTATCCGTTCTCGGAGGTGGTGCGCGACAACGGGCGCGTGCTCGTGAACAACTCACTCGTGTATGAGAACGGCAGGTATTCGATTGACTTCGAGGATTTTGAGCGCAAGATTATAGACAATAACGCAAAGCTGTTTCTGCTGTGCTCGCCGCACAACCCCGTCGGGCGCGTTTGGACGCGCGGGGAGCTTTTGCGGCTCGGCGAGATCTGCCTGCGGCACGGCGTGACAGTCGTGGCGGACGAGATACACTGCGATTTTGTGTACTCCGGTCACACGCACACGATTTTCCCGTCGCTGTCGCCGGAGCTCGCGCAAATCTCCGTGCTGTGCACCGCGCCGAGCAAGACGTTCAACCTCGCGGGGCTTCAGGCGTCGAACATTTTTATCCCGAATCCCGCGCTGCGCGAGAAATTCAGGGGCGCGATAGCGGGCACGGGGTACAGTCAGCTGAACACGACGGGGCTCGCGGCGTGCCGCGCCGCGTACTCCGGCGGGCGCGAGTGGCTTGAACAGCTGAAAGCGTATCTCACGGGAAACCTCGATTTTCTGCGCGGGTTCGTCGCGGAGCGGCTGCCGGGCGTGGAGCTCGTGGAGCCGGAGGGGACGTACCTGATTTGGATGGATTTCAGAGCGCTCGGACTCGACAGGCGGGAGCTTGAATCGCTGATTGTGGACAGGGCGAAGCTGTGGCTTGACGGCGGACACATCTTCGGGAGCGACGGCGAGGGGTTTGAGCGGTTCAACATCGCCTGCCCGAGGAGTGTACTGCGCGAGGCGCTGGAGCGGTTGGAGCGCGCGATAGGACAACTGAAAGGGGCGTAATTTTATGAAAACAGCGGTAATCTATTACTCTTACGGCGGGAACACGCGCGCTGTCGCGGAGGGGCTCGCGGAGTCCGAGGGCGCGGAGCTTATCGAGATCAAGGACAAGCGGCGTCCGTCAAAGGCGCGGGCTTACTCGGCGGGGTGTCTCGGCGCTATCAGGGGAAGCGCCTGGGCGTCGCAGCCGCTCGGGAGCGACCTTGCGGACTTTGAAAAGCTCATCTTCTGCTCCCCTATTTGGGCGAGCAACGTCCCGCCCGTGGTCAACGTGGTGCTGAAAGCTCTGCCGTCGGGGAAGATTGTGGCGTTCAGGCTCGTATCCGCGAGCGGAAAAAGCGAGTGCTCGGAGCGGCTCGGCGCGCTTGTCGCGGCGGCGGGAAGCACTCTCGAGGGTATCGAGGACGTGAAGAAATAGCGGAACAGACGACAAAAACGGAGCCTTTCGGCTCCGTTTTTTATCACTAATTAAACTTTTTGTTCTTGTTCTTGCGTGCGGCCTCGGACTTTTTGCGGCGCTTTACGCTGGGGCTCTGGTAATACTCCTTTTTCCTGAGGTCTGAAAGGACGCCCGCCTTTGCGCAGTTGCGCTTGAAGCGCTTGAGCGCGCTGTCCAGCGACTCGTTATCCTTGACATGGACTTCCGACATTTTTATATATCCCTCCCTTCGAGTACGCGCCGAGCGGCGCGTTAAGGGTCATCTTCATGACTTTAGCTTTGTTATTATATCGGAGAGAGGGGGAAATGTCAATAGGAATTTAGAATTAACATTTGGGAAGCGTCACGGAGACCTTGAACAGGTCGCCGTCGATCGCAATCTCGAAGCGGCCGCCCATCGCCTCTGTGAGCGATTTCGCGATCGACAGGCCGAGGCCGCTGCCGTCACCGCCGCGCGCCTCGTCGCCGCGCTTGAAGCGCTCCAGCAGCTCCTCGGCGGGGATGTTCAGCTCGTGCTCCGAGATGTTTTTCACCGACAGGGTTCCGTAATTCTCGTCCGAGCTCGTCTCGATGTACACACGGGAGGCGGGCATCGCGTACTTGAACACGTTCGAGAGCAGATTCTCCACGACGCGCCAGAGCAGCTTGCCGTCGGCGGAGACGGGATCCATATCCCGCGACAGGGACACGCGGAAGTCGAGGCCGGA